>VFKC01000056.1 GCA_009885745.1 Actinomycetota bacterium | reverse complement strand
TGTTGATGACGACATATCGAAATGTTCGTTATTAGCTGAGAAAATTTGGCGCCTGCGCATCTTCGAAAGTGGATCACTTAAAAGTCAAGGAATAGAAATTGATTCAACTGCGGTTGAAGTTTGTGCTGCCGATGGCAACTTACCAATCTTATTAATCAGCCAATTCACGTTATTTGCAGACACATCTCGCGGGCGCAGGCCGACTTGGCAACAGGCTGCATCTGGCGCACAAGCCGAACCGCTCTTTAATGAAGTCCTGGAATCGTTTAAACAATTGGGTGCAACAGTAGCCACTGGACAATTTGGGGCTGACATGTTGATAAGCCAATTAAATGACGGCCCAATGACGATTATTCTTGAAGTTTAGAAACGCGTTGTCGTGACTTTGTTTATGTGCGCACTTACTGCACGATAGGAGTTTGGCTCGCAGCGATACTGCCAACTAGCAATTGCGCGTCAACATCCACGGATCGCTTAATCACTGCTAGTCCAAGCGGACCATTCTCAAAGTCTTGAATGATTGAGGTTAACCGACCGATCTCTTTTTCATTCCAAGTAACCGGTGAGCCAATGCCAGGTAAGTCATTTGTTGAGCCATCGATTTGTAATTGCACTAGACGACGTGGCGGTTTGCCTAAGTTATAAACCTTCGCGACTGTCTCTTGTCCTCGATAGCAACCTTTGTTCAAATGTACGGCCGCAGCAATTAGGCCCAATTCGTGTGGAATCGTTCGGGTATCGGATTCAAAACCTAGGCGGGGAACTCCCGCGCGAATACGATGTGCATCCCATGCCCAAGTTCCAACAACTGGCTTGGAATTTAGCACCTCATCTAACTGCAACCGCGGGACAATAATCTGACTCACTTGCCAGGTATCGGGGCGGTTAGCGACATAAATGTCTGTGACATTCCCGGGGATGGCGAATGCAATCGGTGAATGCCAAGTTGGATATTCGCTGTCCACCCAACCCGAGGAGCCGATGACCGCAAAATCAGCACTTACATCCTGCACATCAACGCGCAACATAAATTTCATCATGGTCAAATATTTTGTTAAGGCAGCTGATGTGCCCGGCTCAACAATCAACCAAGTTTGGGTGCCATCCTCAATTGCGTGAAGGTCATGTTCTAGATGACCTTGCGGCGAAAGAATGAGCGCCTGCAGACTTACAAATTCACTCAAAAAATCCTGACTTGTTAGCGAATGTAACCAACTAAGACGATCTTCGCCTGAGACTAGAACGACCCCATAATGAGACAGATCAATCTGCGCAGTGCCATCTAGTAGTAGTCGCTGCTCGCGAAATGGGTCACCATAATGCCAAGCCACCGGCGCATCAATACTGGTGTCATCCATGTTGGGGATCGCGGTCATAGTTCAATTGTCTCGCACATATTTGCATTCAGCGAACACGTAAAAGAAGTGACAGGGTTAAAGGAGCTTTTGACGATCAACACAGGTCGCACATTGTCCGTGAACCGAGACGTGAGCGACATCCGTTTCAAAACCAGCCTTTTCCCGCAATAACTGGACAAAAACCTCGGCGACATCAGCATGGATTGATGTGACAACAGAACATGTGTCACACACAAGGTGAATGTGTGCCTCATCATCAACGGAATGGTAGGTGGGAGCGCCATGGCCAATGTGCGCATGGGTAACCAAACCAACTTGTTCAAGGACCTCAAGAGTGCGATAAATCGTTGAGAGATTTACCGCACTCGCGGTTTTTTGCACTTCAGTTAAAAGCGCCTCAGGAGTTGCATGGCCTAATGAGTTAACGGCTTCAAGAACTAGTTGGCGTTGCGGAGTGATCCGAAAGCCATGATCTCGTAATACATCGTTCCAGTCGCGTGCCATAACTATGCCTGCTTACTAAGTAGAAATGAAACATGCGAAGACATCTCGGTACCTGGAATGGCCATGTCATAAACCCAAGCCAATTTTTCTTCCACTAGTCCATACATCCGCTGACCAGCATTGATTTCCTTAGCCGACTGAGTTCTAACAATCGCATCGCTTTTAAGTTCAACCCGAGCACCAGTAATTTGCGCGTCAACAATTCCGGTCACTGTCGTTTTACCAAACCAAGATTCCAAAATGCCTGTGGGATGTGCAAGTAGCAGTTCGCACTCATTGTCAGGAGCTGGTCGCCAAAAACCACTTTCAATGGCCAATGGGGCGACGCGTTCACCATCATCATCTAACTGCCAAGTGCGTGACCAATGGATTAAGAAAGGCCGTCCATCGTGACTGATGCTAAGTTCCTGACCAACTTGGATGTCTGCATCCATTGTCGCAAATCCGACCACACCAACGCCGACCCACGTACCTATTAACCAAGAAAGGTGGGCCAGATCGGGGTGATATGTAGGGCTCAGTTTTGACCCTTAAATAACTTGAAGACTACATATCCGGCAAACCAAGTAATAGCTAATGAGCAAAGGACTAAAAGCCCTGTATAAAAGTTTTCAACCACGTTTTTAGCCTACCTTAGGTGTGTCTATATGGCTTTATCGTGCGGGGGATTTCAAACAAAATAATTGCTGGTACTTGCCAAGAGCTCAAAAAAGAACCGCGCACACATACCAAATTTTTTAAATCAGGTTTGCGTGCGCGGGTCTCTTGTGAATAATTATTAAGCAACTAGCAAGTCAAGATCGGTGATTTGCCCTAGTTCAGCAGATACCTCAGCACGCTTTGTCGCACCGGGCACAAGTGCCACTAGTGTCCAATTGCCTGGTGCCGCGAAGAATCTAAATTCTCCTTGGCTAGAAATCGGCACTTCAGCGGTGAACTCATCATTTGCATCATGAAGTCGTACATATCCAATCGATGCTGGTTTGCCATCGTGATGGACGACTCCCTGAATGACAGCCTCTTTAGCGATATCAACTCGATCGAGTGAAACGCCGCCGACTACTGCGCCACAGCTGCTCATGCTTGGCCTGGCTCATCACCAAGAGCAACTGGTACGCCAACTAGAGAACCATACTCAGTCCATGAACCGTCGTAGTTACGAACATTCTTTGCGCCAAGTAGCTCGTGAAGTACGAACCAACTGTGCGCTGAACGCTCACCGATTCGGCAATACGCGATGGTGTCTTTGCTGAAATCTACACCAGCAGTTTCGTAGATCGCTTTCAAATCTTCATCAGACTTGAATGAACCATCTTCAGCGGCAGTCTTGCTCCACGGGATGTTTGCGGCAGTTGGAATGTGGCCGGCAACCTGTGATTGTTCTTGTGGCAAGTGAGCTGGAGCAAGTAGGCGACCTGCATACTCATCAGGAGAACGAACATCGACAAGATTCTCAACGCCGATTGCTTTGATGACCTCATCGCGGAAAGCACGGATTGAAGTGTCTTGCTCTTGGGCAACGTAAGTAGTCACTGGAAGTTCAACAACTTCAGAAACTAATTCGCGGCTTTCAAGTTCCCACTTCTTACGTCCACCATCAAGAAGGCGGACATCTTTGTGACCATAAAGTTTGAAATACCAGTATGCATATGCAGCAAACCAATTATTGTTACCGCCATACAGGACAACGGTGTGATCTGCTGAGATGCCTTTCTTGCCTAGTAGCGCTTCGAAAGCTTCTTTGCTTACGAAATCACGACGAGTACCATCCTGAAGATCACTCCTCCAGTCCAAGCGAACCGCACCACTGATGTGGTTGGTGTCGTAGGCGGCGGTGTCTTCATCAACTTCGACGAATACCACCTTTTCATCTGCTAGGTGAGCAATTGCCCATTCAGCATCAACGAGAACCTCGTTGCGACTCATAACTATCTCCTTTTTGTTTTTTGCGATTAGTGGGATTTAGGAAAAGATTCTTTTCCCGATTAGGTACATTTCGCAGCCAAGGCAAAATGCAAAAGCTGAATTTAGGAAAGCCGCGCCAAGAGCTAGGCCAACCGAAATCTGTGCGATAAGTGTGTTGTCGGCCAGAAGTGCTATCAAGCCAACAACAGCAAATGCGAATCCCACAGATTGTGCAAAACGCGGCGGTGCAGAATCTTCAAGTTCAGTTGGTTTGCCAACTCTTGGTTGCACCAACTTCTTGTAGATAACTCCATAAGGTTGAGCACCAAGTCCAACAAATGTTCCTAACCCAAAAGCCGTGGCTTGAATGGCGAGTAACACTAGGGCTAATGTCGAATCTATGGTTATCAGAGTTACTGCAAGTACAACTGTGGTGACGGCAGCTCCGAAGCGAGGTCCGCGTGGATCAATTTGCTGGCTCATAAAATTCCTTTGAGGTTAGATTCCGACTTCAACACCAAGCCGAACTCTCAGCTGGTGGACTACGAAATTGGCCAACACATGGCAGAACCAAGCCGGCCGTAATCAACGACCCGACGCTTAGTGAGAATCAATCCGCCTGACATGTTCACAACACTAGGTCAGTTGGCTGAAAGCAGGGCACTACTTCTCTGCAATTGCAATTCGTTCGCAATAAGAACATTTTTTGATGTTTATCCCATTTATCATCTACGGTATTAATGATAACCAAAGGGGATGACTGTGTTAAGCAACACGATATTCCTTATTCTCATTCTTGCGCTAGCAACTGCATTTGGTCTTTATCGCCATTGGACTGATGGTCGAGTAACTCTCACTGACAGCCGACCAGCCCTGCGCGAAACTGGACTTGGATTCCCAATTGGAACGCATGCGACCTTGCTGCAATTTTCATCTGCCTTTTGTCAGCCCTGTCGCGCCACTCGATTTATCCTTAACGAGGTTTGCGAGTTACTGCCTGGTGTTGCTCATGTTGAGATAGATGCCGAATCCAATCTTGATTTAGTGCGTGAATTTGCGGTGACCCGAACTCCTACTACTTTCATTCTTGACGGCACTGGCATGGTCATTGGCAGGGCGGTCGGTCTTGCTCGTAAGAGTGATGTTCTGGCCAGTCTGGCACCGGTCTTAGCCAGAGCGAATCCATCAGGCTGAGACTGAAAAATCATTCCTTTTCGGTGCAGGTATTCATCGTGAACCCTTGTCGGATAAGATTTAAAGATTACTAGTGAGCAAGGCAGGTGAGTCACATGGCGTCAGTACTGCTAATCACTCGCGCGCTTGCTCCCTCAAGCACAGTTCTTCCAGGTCTTGAACTTTTAAGCCATCAGATTAAAGTCATGTCACCTGAACCCACAGCTCTGATGAGTGCGCCAAGTGCAGATGTAATTTTTGTTGATGGGCGAACAGATCTACCAGCCATCCGTAGCCTTTGCCGGCTTATGCAAACTACTGGTAACACCTGCCCAGTTATTTTGATTACCACTGAAGGTGGCCTTGCTGCGGTAAATCACGAGTGGGCATTAACTGATGTGATTTTAGAATCTTCGAGCCCAGCAGAGATTGAAGTTCGAATTCGGCTGGCTATCACTAATGCCCACTTCGATCAGTTACGCGATCAACCCGGTGAAATTCGCACCGGAGAATTAACAATCGATGAACAGACTTACGCCGCAAAGCTACACGGTAAAGCACTAGACCTAACTTATAAAGAATTTGAATTACTCAAGTATTTAGCTCAGCATCCAGGACGCGTTTTCTCCAGAGCTCAACTTCTTCAGGAAGTTTGGGGTTATGACTACTTTGGTGGCACTCGTACGGTGGATGTTCACGTTCGCAGATTACGTGCCAAACTCGGTATTGAAAATGAAAATCTTATTGGCACTGTGCGCAATGTTGGTTATCGCTTTGTATTAAATCCAACGGTAATAGACGAATCACAAGACGCACTTGTCTAATGACTAGCGAATCAGTCCCGGCCGCTGTCATTTCAACCCACTCAACTTTAATTTCGCAAGAGGTTAATGAAGTTCGCGCATTAACAAAATTAGTGACCGAGGCTGATGGGCTATCACCTTTGAGTGAACATGTTCTACTGCACCTACGCCATGGTGGAGATGTTCGTGCGTGGCACTTGCTTGCTCGCGACAATGATGGTCACTTGGTTGGGTATCTGCACCTTGATCAAACCGATGAAGTAGCCGGTCCCGCAATTGAAGTTTCAGTTATCCCCGCAGAGCGTGGACATGGCATTGGTAGCGCTCTTGTGCGTAATGCCCTAACCCAAGTTGGGGCAAAGGGTGTGCGACTGTGGGCGCATGGACAACAAGCCGGGGCCCACAAACTTGCTCAATCATTGGGTTTCTTGCAGGTGCGTGAACTTTGGCAAATGCGTAGATCTCTGTTTGCTCCGTTGCCCAAGGCTCAAGATGTAGCCGGGATCAAGATTCGCACTTTTGAACCTGGTGTTGATGACCTTGACTGGGTAAGTCTAAATTCTGAAATATTCGCAAGCCACCCTGAACAAGGAAGTTGGACTCAGCGAGACCTGCACATCCGCATGTCTGAACCATGGTTTGATCCAAATGGTTTCTTTGTGGCGGTCAACGAAAACAATCAGATGGTTGGGTTTGCTTGGACCAAGATTCACGGCAGTAGCAACCATGGCGACCACGAGCATTCTTCAATTGGTGAACTTTATGTCGTTGGTGTTGCGACCGATTTTCGCGGAAGAGGAATCTCAACGGCGATCTCTATTAAAGCCCTGGAATTTTTGCGTGGACATGGTTTGCCCGCAGTGATGCTTTATGTAGATGCCGATAACACTCTGGCTATTGATGTTTACAAATCGATTGGTTTCACACATTGGGATACCGATGTGATGTTTAGGAAACCTTCGGCGTAACTATCTCGCTACCTGCAATAAATTCTTTGCGATGACCATCAACAAATAGCCAAGCAGACTGAAGTCCTTGTACCTGCCACTCATAAGGTCCGCCAACGATGGCAGTATCTTCATCAATACCAATAACGCTGACACCTTTTGGCACTTTCATAAATCTTTGAAAGAAATCGGGAATGTGGGCAAACATTTTGTCAAAGTGTGGCAGGACTCGAATATGTGGCAACAAACCAAGACCGGAAGTAGCCGTATGAGTAGGCAACCGAAGTGTTGGGATGTGATCGGCTAAGGCCATGGCACCTGCACTGCAGCCAGCAAGGGAGGCTCCATCACGCCAAGCAGTCTCAATCTCTTTCCAAAGCAGTGTGTCGCGCAAGGTATTAGCTAAAAAGGATGGGTTTCCGCCAGATAGGTAAATAAGTCCTGCACCCCGGACCAATTCAGCAACCCTAGAATCTTGCGCATCATTTCGATCATGCGCAATTACCGAGATGGCCTCAACACCTATGCGCTGCGCCTGTGCCTGACCCAACTCAATCCAATGTCGCAATGACTCAGATCCTTCCGGGGCTGCAGCCGTTGGGATTTGGACATATCGAGGCGGGCGACCCTTTAGAAGTGCGGTTTCGACCCCTTCCATTACTGGCAAGTACTCACCTGAACCAACCAGTGCGATTAGACCAGCACTCATGAAGAAGTGATCTCCCAAGTTGTACCCTCGGCAGAATCTTTCAAATCAATCTGATTGGCCAAGAGTAAATCGCGAATAACATCAGCTTGATCCCAACGATTTGCTGCCCGAGCATCATTGCGAGAAACCAATAGTGCCTCTACGTACGGGGAGACGACAGAATGTAAATCAATTTTTGGAGTAGCCGCAAGTTCCCCAATGCGCACGATTAAGGAATGAACGATTGCTCGAGTCTCATTTGTCCGGTTAGTTGCATCCAACCGCAAAAGGGCATCCACTGCTTGGCCGATTAAACCAGAATTAATGAGCGTTTCGATATCAACCAAATTGCTTGAAGATTCTCGCTTTGTTGACTGCTCTTCAACCACGCGAGGGACATCAGCGTGTTGTGCAACCTCGGCGAAAGTCGCCGATTCTCCAGATTTCAATTTCCATATGTTAGCTCCGCGACGGATTGTCATAAATCCACGACCAAATACTCGAACCTTTTGATCATCAAGATCGAAACTTACCCCGGTATGTTCATCGACACCCAAGATGAATGTTTCAGGAGGAAGTTGCGCTTCAAGAATTGCAAGTCTGCGCTCACCCATGTAACAAAAACGAGTATCGTGATTGGCGCCTTCAGTGTTATCAAAATGTGGGATAACCGCGGCGTTGAATCCAGTATGCCGACCCAGTATGTCCAACCCAGGTAACCAAGTGGGGTCTTCACCAACTTTGTAAATCTCATAGACAGCGATGGTGTGGCTGCCAACAGTTAGGGCAGCAGCAGACGCCAAGACCAAGGCACCGCGCTCAAGTACAGCCTCAATGTGTTGGGCAACGCCTGTTTCTTGCCAGACTCGCAATGCGTAACTCGGACTTCCTGGACCAGCAAAAACCCAACTAGCGTCACGAATTTTAGCAATGGCATTCGCTACTTGAGCTGGTTCACTATCAACCCTGCGCAGATTTATCGGTTCAACTACAGTTCCAACTGAACTTAGGAAATAATCGCTGATTTTTGCAACCAACTCGTCCGCATTTTCCTGAAAGCCAAAAGGCGAATCCAAAATGACTTGACTATGACCTTTTGCCATAACTTCTGCAACAATTTGTTGGTGTGGAGTGACCATTGTTGGGCTGGTTTCCCCCGAGCCCATAATCACTATTTGCCTAGTCACCTTGAAATCATCCCACTAGTGCCCTAAATGTTCACCTTCAGCCAGAGAAATACTGTGACTTGTTAACCTAACCATGCCAGAATAGAGCCCTTATGAGCACACCTTCCCAGACCAGCGCATCGGAAAATGGCAATGCACTACTGCCGGCAGAGCGATATCTAGATCGAGAAATTTCTTGGCTGGCCTTTAATCAACGTGTTCTAGAACTTGCCCAAGATGAAGAAATCGAATTACTCGAGCGAGCCAAGTACCTAGCAATTTTTGCTAGCAACCTTGACGAGTTTTTTATGGTGCGAGTTGCCGGACTAAAGCGTCGGATAGCAACAGGCATAGCCATTAAGTCGACAAGTGGCAAAGTCCCACGTGAAGTTCACGAAAATGTCTTGAAAAACAGTCTTGAGTTAATGCAAGAACATGCCGCTACTTTTCGCGACTCGATCCTGCCGGCATTAGTTGCAAATGGAATTCAAATACTGCGTTGGGAAGAAATTACCGATGAAGAGCGCGAACAGGTAAGCACTTTATTTATTGAGCAAGTATTCCCAGTATTAACTCCACTAGCTGTAGATCCATCACATCCATTCCCTTACATCTCTGGTCTTTCGCTAAATCTTGCAGTAATCGTACGCAACCCGACTTCAGGGCATGAACTATTTGCTCGAGTAAAGATTCCACAGTCTTTGCCGCGCTTTATTGCAGTTGCTCCAGAAAGATTTGTGCCACTTGAAGATGTGGTCGCCGGACACATGGAGATGCTATTTCCCGGCATGGAAGTTGTTGCACAGCACGCATTTAGGGTTACTCGAAATGAAGAACTCGAAGTTGAAGAAGATGATGCCGAGAATTTACTGCAAGCACTTGAGCGTGAACTCATGCGTCGGCGTTTTGGGCCGCCAGTAAGACTCGAGGTTGAACATCCATTTGATCCTCACGTTTTAGAGATGCTGATTAGCGAACTTGGCGTAACTCAAAACGAAGTCTTCCCACTCACCGGGCCCTTAGACCTTCGAGGACTCCTTGAGTTGTACAAACTCAATCGAGATGATTTGAAAACTCCAGCATTCGTGCCGCGCACAAATCATGTTCTGGCCGAGGTGGAAACTTCTACTCCCCCAGATGTCCTTGACATCATGCGCCATCGTGATGTTTTGCTACATCATCCATACGATTCATTTTCCACAAGTATGCAACTTTTCCTGGAACAAGCAGCCGCAGATCCCAATGTTTTAGCGATCAAACAAACGCTCTATCGCACATCGGGTGACTCGCCGATTGTTGATGCCCTAATCGCTGCGGCTGAGGGTGGAAAACAAGTGCTTGCTGTTGTGGAGATCAAGGCTCGCTTTGATGAGCAAAATAACATTGATTGGGCTCGAAAATTAGAAGAGGCTGGTGTGCATGTTGTCTATGGAATCGTTGGACTAAAGACTCACGCAAAACTTTGCCTAGTTGTTCGCAATGACAGCGGCCGTTTAAACAGATACATCCACATTGGTACTGGTAATTACAATCCAAAAACTGCGCGAGCTTATGAAGACTACGGTTTACTCACTACCGATCCACAAGTTGGTGAAGATGTGGCAAGTCTTTTCAATCATCTTTCTGGTTACGGCATTCAAGGCGACTACCATCGCTTGATGGTTGCCCCAAAAGAACTGCGTACTGGTTTAGTCGATCGTATTGAAAGTGAGATGCATAATGCGCTAGCGGGTAAAAAAGCGCGCATTAGATTTAAGTGCAACTCAATTGTTGACGAATCAATTATTGACGCGTTGTATCGCGCATCACAAGCAGGTGTGCAGGTTGACTTACTTATTCGCGGGATTTGTACATTGCGTCCAGGCGTGGACGGGTTATCAAAAACTATCCGAGTGCGAAGCATCCTGGGTAGATTCCTAGAACACAGTCGAGTCTATGAATTTTGGAATAACGGTGACCTTGAATGTTGGATTGGTTCTGCCGACATGATGCACCGCAATTTAGATCGTCGGGTAGAAGCACTAGTTTTACTTAGCCCACCTGATGGAGCCAATGTTGCCGAAGTCATTGATCTTGGCATGGCCCACACCACCGCTGCATGGCATTTAAGCGCCGATGGGGTGTGGCAGCGGATTCATAAAGATGCTGACGGTGAAGATTTATCTGACTACCAAGAACTTTTAATTAAGCGTCATCCTGTATCTGCCCCTGGTACCGAAGTTTTCCATCCCCGAATCATCGACAGTATTTTGAATAGGGTTGGTCTGCGTGGTCTTAAGTAACCGCATCACGGCAGCTGGAGCAGTAGTAACAAGAGATAGTGAGAATGGACTCGAATTCCTCCTTGTCTATCGCGAATTTCGCAATGACTGGACTTTCCCAAAGGGCAAACTGGAACCAGGCGAAAACATTGTCGGCACCGCAGTGCGCGAAGTTCGTGAAGAAACTGGTTATGCAATACGTCTTGGAGTACCTCTACCCCAACGTCATTATCAAGTAGATGGTGTTCCAAAGGATGTTTATTACTGGCATGCGACCGTACTCGAAGGTGATTTTTCCCCGAATGAGGAAGTCAGTTCTATTGCTTGGGTATCACGTGATGTAGCCGAAGAGATGCTCACTTATGCTCATGACATTGATGTGCTTAATGCTGCAAATGAAGCAGTGCAAACCGTGCCGCTCATAATTATCCGACATACACAGGCTTTGAAGAGAGTTGAATGGTCGCTTACACCTGTTGGTTCAACAGCACCAGATTCAACGCGACCACTGACATCTGTCGGCAGAATGCAAGCCAACGCACTCGTTTCCGCTATGGCAGCTTTTGGAATTACTCAAGTACATTCATCTGATTCTCGACGTTGTCAAGACACCGTTGGACCATACGCCGGTGCTCGCAGCCTTCGCGTAATTTTGGAGTCAAGCGTTAGCGAAGAACAACATAGTCTAAAACCAGATGTAGCAAGTAACCGCGTGCAAGAACTTGCGCAGAACGCTGATCCAATAGTTTTATGTACACATCGACCCGTCATGCCCACAGTAATGAGCGCACTGAGCGAATTGCTAAAGGTCTCAATCAGTCTTGCGGCCGCATTCGATCCTGCACTGACCCCCGGATCAATGGTTATCTTTCACCGCGATGTTAATGATCTAAATAAGGTAATCGCAGTGGAGCGACACATCCACTAAACCAGTGCGCCGGATTAGAAAACGCGCTGACCCTTACCAAGTACCACAATTCCGCCTTCGCTAATTGTGTAATGTTGGGCATCCGCCTCTAGATCAACACCAATTTGTGCACCATCAGGGACAATCACATTTTTGTCAAGGATGGCTCTGCGCACAACGGCACCACGACCGATCACGACTCCAGGCATCAGAACTGAACCGTCAACATAAGCACCATCATGGACTCGCACTGCATGGGATACGACAGACGAACGCACATGCGCGCCAGAGATGACTGAACCTGCACCCACGATTGATTCGTGGGCATTTCCACCTTGAACAAATTTTGCTGGAGCAAGCGGTGGCAAACTGGTCAAGATTGGCCAGTCATTGTTGTAAAGATTAAAAATTGGATGAACAGAGACAAGGTCCATGTGCGCATCGTGGTAACTATCTAAAGTTCCCACGTCGCGCCAGTAACCACGATCACGATCTGTCGCGCCGATGACTTGGTTTCGCGCAAAGTCATAAACATTTGCCTCACCCTTAGCCGTCATCATTGGAATGATGTTGCTACCCATGTCGTGAATGGACATTTCATCAACCGCATCAATTCTTAATGCCTCAATTAGCGCATCAGTTGTGAAAATGTAGTTCCCCATTGAGGCATAGCACTCTTCTGGTGAACCAGGAATGGTCGGTGGGTCAGCTGGCTTCTCTAGAAACTCTTCAATCTTTGTTCCATCAGGACCTGTCTTGATAATTCCGAATCCATGTGCTTGCGATTTTGGCATTCGAATGCCGGCAACAGTTACGCTCGCACCTGACTCGATGTGCGCCGCCAACATTTGAGCCGGATCCATCCGATAAACGTGATCTGCTCCAAACACGGCAACATAATCGGGCATCTCGTCATAAACAAGATTCAGACTCTGATAAATAGCATCCGCTGAACCGGTGTACCAACGAGGACCTAGTCTTTGCTGGGCGGGAACTGGCGTAACGTAATCGCCGAGCATACTTCCCAAGCGCCAAGTCGTTGTAATGTGTCGATCGAGTGAGTGAGATTTGTACTGGGTTAAAACACAGACTCGTAGAAAGCCAGCATTAACTAAATTTGAAAGAACAAAATCAACCAGACGATAAGAGCCACCAAAGGGCACAGCAGGCTTTGCGCGGTCAGCCGTAAGTGGCATCAAGCGTTTTCCTTCACCACCGGCCAGAACAATACTGAGCACGTTACTACGTCTGCGCATACCCATAGCCTAGCGACCGCCTAGGCTGTAACCGTGCGTATATCAGTTGTGACTAAAGAATGGCCGCCAGACATCTACGGCGGGGCTGGAGTTCATGTTGAACACCTTGTCCCGCAGTTGCGAGAAAGAGTCGAGGTCGACGTCCATTGTTTCGGCGAACCCAAAGATGGCGCGAGCAGTTATGCGATTCCCAGCGAACTTCGTGACGCGAATGCGGCCATCCAAACACTTGGGGTAAACCTTGCAATGGTTGGAGATTTCGCTAATGCAGATGTGATTCATTCCCACACTTGGTACGCAAATATGGCCGGTCATATCGGATCTTTGCTCCACGGTATCCCGCATGTTTTGACTGCACATTCACTAGAGCCACGTCGGCCTTGGAAGGCTGAACAACTTGGTGGCGGGTACCGAGTTTCCTCGTGGGCCGAGCGCACTGCGTATCTAGCTGCCGATGCTGTCATCGCCGTTAGCCACGGCATGAAAGCGGATCTGCTGGATTGCTACCCAGAAGTAGATCCAAGTCGTGTCCATGTGGTGCATAACGGCATCGATACCGAAGTGGTCAGCAAAGTCACTGATCAAAGTGCTTTGATTGCAAATGGCATTGATCCATCGCGCCCGTATGCATTGTTTGTTGGTCGCATCACTCGCCAAAAGGGCATCATGCATCTACTACGAGCAGCCGAACAACTTCCCGCAGAAGTTGCTTTGGTCCTATGCGCTTCCTCACCTGATACTCCTGAACTAGGCGCTGAAGTCTCAGCACAGATTGCGAAACTCTCAGCAACTCGCACTGGTATCCATTGGATTAAAGATCAGCTTCCGCGTCCCGAGTTAGTACAGGTTCTCTCAAACGCAACAGTTTTTGCATGTCCGTCGATTTACGAACCACTAGGAATTGTGAATCTTGAGGCGATGGCCTGTGAAGTACCGGTTGTCGCTAGTGACGTCGGTGGTATCCCAGAAGTGGTCGTTGATGGCCAAACTGGATATCTAGTTCACTACGACGTGAATACCCCGGACGTTTTTGAAAATGAATTCGCTGCTGCGCTAACCAAAGTTGTAAACGACTCGAGTAGCGCCACAAAAATGGGTCAAGCCGGTCGGGCCCGAGCAATTGCAGAGTTTGGTTGGGACAAGATTTCCGAGCAAACAATTGCCGTATATAGTGCAGCGATTGAGAATCACAAGAAGAGGTAATTAATCCGTGGCATCTTGCCACAGAGAGTTACCAATCACTAACCGCTAAAAGTTCGTTGCGTCAGAGTTTCATACGCCTCAATGTAGCGAGCACGCGTCTTTTCAATAATCTCTTCTGGTAACTCGGGTGGAGCCTCGCCTGAGTCTTTATCCCAGCCAGATTCGCTTGATAAAAGCCAATCGCGAACGAATTGCTTATCAAATGAAGGCTGAGCCTGACCTGGTTGCCATTGATCGGCTGGCCAGAAACGGGATGAGTCAGGTGTTAAGACTTCATCACCCATGACTATCTGGCCGCGGTGAGTTCCACGCACACCCAGTCCCAATTCAAACTTGGTATCGGCAATGATGATGCCTCGACGTCGAGCAATACCAACTGCATATTCATAAGTGCGCAAAGAGATTCGGCGAAGTTGCTGCGCCTCTTCCATGCCAATCGAAGTCATCACTTCATCGAACGTAACATTCTCGTCATGATCACCAACAGCTGCCTTTGTCGCTGGGGTGAAAATATTCTTGGGCAGTAGCGAACCATCTTTTAAGCCTGGCGGAATCCCGATTCCGCAGATTGATTGTTCGCGCTGATAGTCCAAATATCCAGAACCAGTTAAGTAACCACGAACTACACACTCAACTGGGAACATCTCTAGGCGTTCACAGAAAGTAGCGCGACCTCGGACAGGCGCAGGAACATTTGCTGAAATTATATGATTTGGCGCGATACCTTCCAGTTTTTCAAACCACCAAAGTGACATTGCGGTCAGGATTTTGCCCTTGTCTGGGATGACACTGGGCAAAACCCAATCGAAAGCAGAGATTCGATCGCTTGCGACAAAAAGCAAACGGCCATCTTCAGTTTCATAAAGATCGCGAACTTTACCTGAATAGATATGTTTGTACTCAGGACCTAAGTCGTAATCAGTTGGTGCAATTGTCACAGGATTGGCTCCGGTCGATAGTTGGCGGCTTCTGGATGTGCCGCTACTCGCGCAGTGACAGTTTGAGCAATTGTGGCAACTTGATCACGAGCGGCGCCGGTGAATTCGAGCGGCTCAGAAATTAGTTCTTGCAAAGTTACCAAGTCAAGACCAAGTCGCGAATCATTAGCAAGTCGCTCAAGCAAGACATTGCCATCGGCCCCTTGCTCGCCACGCATATCGAGCGCAACAGCAACGGCATGCTCCTTAATGACTTCGTGCGCAGTTTCGCGACCAACCCCAGCACGAATTGCGGCCATCAAAATCTTGGTGGTGGCTAGGAATGGCAAATACTTACGAAGTTCACGGTCAATGACTGCCGGAAAAGCACCAAACTCGTTAAGCACTGTGAGCATAGTTTCAAAAAGTCCATCAAGAGCAAAGAAAGCATCTGGCAAAGCAACTCGGCGAACTACTGAACAAAATACGTCGCCTTCATTCCATTGGTTACCCGAAAGTTCGCCCACCATACTTGCATAACCACGCAAGATTACGGCGAACCCATTTACTCGTTCACATGAACGAGTGTTCATCTTGTGCGGCATTGCACTTGATCCGACTTGGCCCTCTTTGAATCCTTCAGTAACTAGTTCAAGTCCAGCCATCAAACGAATTGTGGTGGCAAGGCTGCTTGGCCCTGCTGAAAGCTGAACTAAAGCGGTTACTGTGTCGTAATCCAATGAGCGCGGATAAATTTGGCCAACGCTGGTGAAGACATTTTTGAAACCTAAATGATTTGCTATCCGTGACTCAAGGTCAGAAAGTTTGCTTTCATCTCCGCCAAGAAGATCAAGCATATCTTGAGCCGTACCAACCGGACCTTTAATGCCGCGCAGTGGGTAACGCGCAATGAGATCATCAAGTCGCGCGATTGCAACTAACAATTCATCAGCGCCCGATGCAAAACGCTTACCCAGAGTCGTGGTCTGCGCAGCCACATTATGGCTTCGTCCGGTCAAAGCAACTTCGTTGTAACGCACAGCAAGTTCGGCCATAACCGCTGCCGTTGCAATGGCCTTTACTCGCATTAGTTCTAAAGAACCAAGGATCTGAAGCTGTTCAACATTCTCAGTTAGATCTCTGCTGGTCATGCCTTTGTGAATATGCTCATGACCGGCAAGGTCGCTGAACTCTTCAATCCGAGCCTTAACATCGTGTCGAGAGATTTTTTCCCGATCAGCAATGCTTTGTAAGTCAACATTGTTGATTACTGATTCATAGGCTTCAATCACGCCATCGGGTACGTCAATTCCCAAATCTTTTTGGGCGCGCAAAACCGCAATCCATAGTTGGCGTTCTAGGACAATTTTGTGAGTTGGTGACCATAGCGATGCCATGGCAGTTGAGGCGTAACGGGATGCTAGAACATTGGGGATCTTTGGTTTACTCATAATTGAATTTCTCCCTGTGCTGCTTTTTTGGCTATGTCTGTGCGGTGATGTCCACCTGAAAATTCAATTTTTCGCAGAGCTTCATACGCTTTTAGTCGAGCGTGCGCCAAATCTGTACCCATCGCAGTCACGGATAACACTCGTCCACCACTTACAACTAAATCATCACCGCTGTTTGCAGTGCCTGCGTGATAAACATCAACCCCGTGAGCCTCTGCCTGAGTAATACCCGAAATAGCTGCACCTAAGACTGGCGACTCTGGATAACCCTGGGCGGCCAAAACTACTGTGATTGCCGAATCCGGATTCCACTCAAGCGGAGCAAGTTCGGCGAGTTGTTCAGTTGCTGCTGCATAAAGTAATTCGCTTAATGGGCTTTGCAAACGGGCGAGTACTACTTGCGTTTCTGGATCGCCAAAACGAGCATTGAACTCGATGACTCGTACCCCATTTTTTGTCAAAGCCAAACCTGCATATAACAAGCCAGCAAAAGGTGTTCCGCGTTTGGCCATTTCGTCGATCATGGGTTGCAACACGTTGGTGTGGACTTCTTGTACCAAGTTTTCTGGCGCCCACGGAAGCGGAGTGTATGCACCCATGCCGCCAGTGTTTGGGCCTGCATCTTCATCACCAACACGTTTGAAATCTTGTGCCGGTGAAAGTGCAACTATGACGTGGCCATCAGTTACCCCAAAGAGGCTAACTTCTGGACCGTCGAGGAATTCTTCGATGACAACTGCGCCACCTGCCCGACCATGGATGCAGGCCATAGCGTGAGCAAATGCTTCTTCCCGATCATCAGTAACCACGACACCCTTACCTGCAGCAAGACCATCATCTTTAACTACATGTGGGCTACCAAAATCTGCAAGTGCCATTTCAACCTGCTCGCTTGTCGTGCACAAATGCGCTTTGGCTGTTGGCACATTAGCCGCATTCATAATCTCTTTAGCGAAAGCTTTACTGCCTTCAAGCTGTGCGGCCGCTTTCGATGGTCCAAAAGTGGCAAATCCAGCTTCGCGCAAGGCATCGGCAACACCGGCAACTAGCGGAGCCTCAGGCCCAATCACAACTAAGTGAACACTAAGTTCACGAGCCAAAGCCACGACCGAATCAGCATTATTGGCATCAACTGAGTAAATTGGCGCATCATTGGAAATTCCAGGATTTCCAGGAGCGCAATAGACATTTACTCCAGAATCTTTAAGTAATGTCCTAACAATCGCGTGTTCGCGTGCCCCTTGGCCAATTACTAGTATCTCCACTGTCCTAAGCCTATTCCCTAAGCCTGGAAATCATATAAGTCAGCAGGTTTTATGAGCCTTGGTAGTACTTACCTAATCCGGCAAAAACCTCATCAAGGATGTCTAAGCCAGTATGGGCATCATGTTCGGTGACATTGCAGGGTGGCACAACATGGATTCGGTTGAAGTTAGTGAAAGGCAAAAGCCCGCGCTTCTTACATTCAGCAACCAACTCGCCCATTGCTGGTGAGGTGCCACCATACGGAGCCAACATCGCCTTAGTTGCTCGATCAGTAACCAGATCGACTGCCCAAAATACGCCAAGTCCACGCACTTCGCCAATTATTTGGTGCTTGTCTTGCAAGGCCGCAAGTCGTGGGCCGATCACCGTGTCCCCAATGTGCTTAGCATTTTCGATAATTTTTTCTTCGCGCATCGCCTTTATGGTTGCCACGATAGATGCTGTTGCTAATGGATGTCCACTGTAAGTTAACCCACCTGGGAAAACACGACTGTCAAAAGTGGCAGCAATCTCATCGCTGATGACGACGCCACCAACCGGTACATAGCCACTGTTTGATCCCTTAGCAAAAACAATCAAATCGGGGCGCACATCAAAATGATTAAACGCAAACCACTCACCAGTGCGGCCGAATCCTGCCATCACTTCATCAAGAATCAATAGGATGCCATTTTCGTCGCATAGGCGACGCACACCTTGAAGATATCCCGGCGGCGGAACTAAAACACCAGCCGTACCGACAACTGACTCAATTAAAACTGCGCCGATTGTGGCTGGGCCTTCAAATTGGATTACATCCGCTAGATGTTTTAGAGCGCGTTGCGTTTCTTGCTCCTGTGTGTCTGCATAAAAATGTGTGCGATACAGGTGCGGGCCAAAGAAATGCACATGCCCGTAGGCATATTCATTCGGCCAACGACGTGGATCTCCTGTTGAGGCTATCGCCGCACCTGTGTTGCCGTGATAAGAACGATAAAAAGATAAAACTTTATGTTTGTGCGTGTGTATCCGTGCCATTCGAATCGCATTTTCTACCGCATCAGCACCACCGTTAGTGAAGAAAACTTTATTGAGACCATCTGGTGCCAAGTCGGTGATTAACTTAGCGGCTTCACCACGCATATCATTGGCATGTTGTGGAGCAATGGTTGTTAACCGACCGGCTTGATCTTGAATTGCCTTAACAACTTTTGGATGCTGATGACCAATGTTGGTGTTGACTAATTGACTGGAAAAATCTAAGAAGCGGTTTCCTTCGTAGTCCCAAACATAGGAACCTTCGCCACCTGCAATAACCATCGGGTTTAATGCACCTTGCGCGCTCCAAGAGTGAAATACATGAGCGCGATCAAGGTCATAAACTTCTTTACCCCGAGCTGGATCTGGATTAAACATTATGCTCCTTGCGCCTTGTGGTCTAACCAATGCTACGCGCAGATGTGTATGTCGGAGTCGCTAAGCCCGCTAGAAAATACCTTATGTAGAACTAATTTAGCGACTATCGGCGCAATAGATCTGAAAGTGCAATGGTTGCATCTCGATCTTGACCCACGCCAATTGCACTAATCTGCGTTCCGCTTATTTCCTCAAGATACTTCACATAGCTTTGCGCATTTGCTGGCAAATCTTCTAAGGTCTTGGCATTGCTGATGTCTTGGCTCCAGCCAGGTAGGTATTCGTAGATTGGCTTGGCATGATGGAAATCTGTTTGGGTCATTGGTAGTTCTTCACTACGTGTTCCATCGATGTCATAAGCCACACAAACTGGAATCTTGTCCCAACCAGTAAGCACATCAAGTTTGGTTAAGAAAATATCCGTCAGGCCATTAACACGCGTGGCATAACGTGCGATAGGTGCATCGAACCAACCACAACGACGTGCTCGTCCAGTTGTCACACCACGCTCGCCACCAATTGTGCGCAGTTTCTCGCCATCTTCGTCAAAGAGTTCAGTTGGGAATGGGCCAGAACCAACTCGGGTGGTGTATGCCTTCAAAATTCCGATTACACCAGTGATTTTTGTTGGACCAATTCCCGAGCCAGCACATGCGCCACCCGCTGTCGGATTGCTAGAGGTCACATACGGGTAGGTGCCATGATCTACATCAAGCAAAGTTCCCTGCCCGCCTTCTAACAAAACAACCTTGTCATCATCGAGCGCCTTGTTAAGTAGCAAGGAAGTATCGGCAACGTATGGGCGCAAGCGATCAACATAGCCGAGTAATTCTTCAACAACTTCATCAACAGAAATTGCGCGACGATTGAAAACCTTAACTAGAGATTGGTTCTTATTGAGTAACGCGCCTTCGACTTTGTCGCGTAGTAATTTCTCATCGAATAAGTCCTGCACGCGAATACCCACACGCGAAATTTTGTCTGCGTAAGTTGGACCAATGCCACGACCAGTTGTGCCAATCTTGGCGTTGCCTAGGAAACGTTCAGTGACCTTATCCAAAGTGACATGGTAGGAAGTGATTAGATGTGCATTGGCGCTTACGAGCAAGCGGGAAGTGTCAATGCCTTTTGCCTCAAGCCCATCAATTTCTTGGAACAAAACGCCTGCATCAATGACCACGCCATTACCAATAACTGGAACAACTTCAGGGGTCAGAATTCCGCTAGGTAGCAGGTGCAGCGCAAATTTCTTATCGCCAATGACCACAGTGTGTCCGGCGTTATTTCCACCTTGATAGCGCACAACATAATCGACGCGACCACCAAGTAAATCGGTAGCTTTACCTTTTCCTTCGTCACCCCATTGGGCACCAACTAGCACAATGGCGGGCATGAAGTACTCCTTTTAGGGGGCGATCAGTTTGCTGGACTAAGCCTTTTGCAGAACTACCCAAGGGTAATGCATGGGCTTAAGTTCTATGAAACTCAAAGTGAACTAGCGAGCCATAGCCGCAACGGCTGCAGGATCGCAATCATTCAGGAATTGATCGCAACGAGTTGCTTCATCCGTTTCAGCGATTGCCCCGGCGGCCCGACCAAGAGCATTCAGGCAACGCAAAAAGCCTTGATTTGGTTCATGATTCCATGGCACTGGTCCGTGGCCCTTCCAACCATTGCGTCGTAAAGCATCTAAGCCACGGTGATAGCCAGTGCGAGCGAATGCATAGGACTCGATTACTTGCTTATTGGCCCAAGCCTCATCAGCAAGAATGGCCCACGGCAAACTGCTTTGCGGGAAATTTGCAGCCACTTCTTGACCAGACTGGCCAGCGCCCAGCGCCTGCGTTGCTCCTGTTTCAACAGGTAGGAACGTAGGTGCTGGACCGCCGAGTAAATCGTGACCAATTGTCATTATTTGATTCGAGTACCAGTTGAACGAAGATCAACACATGCGGCAGTTACGCGCGCTGCCATACCTGCTTCAGCTAACTTGCCGTAAGCGCGAGGATCATATGCCTTCTTGTTACCAACTTCACCGTCTACCTTTAGTACGCCATCGTAATTCTTCAAGATGTGATCAGCGATTGGACGAGTAAATGCGTATTGGGTATCAGTGTCGATGTTCATCTTGATAACACCGTAGTCAAGTGACTCGCGAATTTCAGATAGCAGTGAGCCAGATCCACCGTGGAATACCAAGTCAAGTGGCTTGTCGTTGCCTGGGTGCTTAGCGGCAACTGCATCCTGAAGTTCCTTCAAGATTGAAGGAGTAAGAACAACGTTGCCTGGCTTGTAGACACCATGAACATTGCCGAATGTAGCAGCAACTAAGTAACGACCGCGCTGACCAAGACCTAATTTTTCGACCATAGCTAGGGCATCTTCTGGAGTCGAGAACAACTTGGCATCATGTGATGCTTCGATTCCATCTTCTTCGCCACCGACAACGCCGATTTCGATTTCCAGAATTGTCTTTGCGGCAGCACACTTATCTAACATCTCATCTGCAATGTCGAGGTTTTCTTCCAAAGAAACGGCTGAACCATCCCACATGTGTGACTGGAACAATGGATCAAGACCCTTTGCAACACGAGCTGCTGAGATATCAACCAATGGACGCATGAAACCATCAAGCTTTTCCGCTGGGCAATGGTCTGTGTGCAATGCAATGTTCACGTTGTAATGCGCGGCAATTGAATGCGCAAACTCAGCAAGTGCGGCAGCGCCAGCAACCATGTCCTTAACTAATTGGCCAGATGCGAATTCCGCGCCGCCCCAAGAAACCTGGACAATGCCATCGCTCTCAGCCTCAGCAAAGCCACGGATAGCCGCAACGATGGACTGAGAAGAAGTGCAGTTAATAGCAGGGTATGCGAATGCGCCGGCCTTGGCGCGATCAAGCATTTCGTTATAGACAGCGGGTGTTGCTATCGGCATAGTTCAGGACTCCTTAAAAGAGTGAAGACGGAATTTGTCGGGGCGACACTGCCCACTGAACTATTCTGTCATGGATAGGCTAGGGACTGTGCTTCACACTCCATCCTTTGCGAATCTAATACATGCCGGTGTCCTGAGCCCAGATGGACTTTTGAAGTCCTTCGGCGCTTGGGCTTTTATCGGGGTTTTAGTCATTGTCTTTGTTGAATGCGGACTCTTACTTGGCATAGTGCTGCCCGGAGACTCACTTCTGTTTATTACTGGGTTATTTATCGTCAACGGCACCATTGATGTCAACATCTATGTTGCTGTCGTTCTCATCACGATCAGTGCAATTTTGGGAAATCTTGTCGGCTATTGGGTTGGCGCGAAAATTGGTCCAGCCCTATTTAGCCGCAAGGAATCAAGATTCTTCAAACAAGAATATGTAGAACGCACCGCTGTCTTTTTTGAAAAGCATGGATCGCGCGCCATCGTACTTGCCCGTTTCACTCCAATTGTCCGAACACTAATTACTGCCAGCGCTGGAATTGGGAAAATGCCATTCAAGACCTACGCAATATATAGTTCAGTCGGTGGAGTTCTCTGGGTCGGCTCGATGACCCTACTGGGTTACTATTTCGGCACTGTGCCGTTTATCGCCGATCATCTAGAAGCGTTGACTGTGGCAATCGTCGTGCTTAGCGTGATTCCTATTGCTGTGGAAATGATTCGGGCAAAAAGAGCAACAAAATAACCGGGTCTAAATTACAAACCTAAGTCTTCTAATTGGTAAGCAGCAAAATACGGTAAACCTGCTTCGGCAATCATTGGTGCTGCTCCGCGTTCTACGATGACAGCCACCGCGACAACATTGGCGCCGGCTTCGCGCAGTGCCTCAACTGCAGTCATGACTGATCCACCGGTGGTGCTGGTATCTTCAACAGCGACAACATTGCGTCCAGCAACATCTGGACCTTCAATGCGGCGCTGGAGACCATGAGCTTTCTCAGCCTTGCGCACTACAAAGGCATCTAGCGGGCGGCCATGGGCGCTGGCTGCGTGCAACATGGCAGTAGCAACTGGGTCAGCACCAAGTGTTAAGCCGCCTACTGCATCGAAATCTAAATCCTTAAGCAAATCCAACATCACGCGTCCCACAAGTGGCGCAGCGACCGAATCTAAAGTTACTCGACGTAAGTCGACGTAATAGTCGGCCTCTTTGCCGCTAGAAAGTGTGACCTTGCCGTGGACAACGGCCTTGTCGAGGATTTGCTGGCGTAGTTCATCGCGATCTGACATGGTGTAAGCCTATTGACCGAGCGCTAAGCCAAACTCTGCAACCCATCCTTTTGCCCGAAAACATAAACCATTTAGGGAGCTAAAGTGCCACCGAAAATCTGCCATGCCAGCAACGACTTAGCGACCAAACTCAAGATGATATAGGTCTTTTCGCCAACAAGATAATTTGCCCAACGACCTCGTCCTCGATACTGCAACCACTGTACGACGGCAAAAACGTTAAAGAACATAAAGAGTGAAATGACAATTCCATAAACAAAGACGGGCGGCTTACTTGAAAATTCTGCGCCAGGGGCAACAATATAAATCAAAATCGCTAGCCAAGGAATAATCCCAGCGATACAACCAAAGACGAAGGGCAACCAACCGCCGCTGCCTGGAGTTTCAAATTTCTCTTGCAACCAGCCAAAAAGAATCATCGATGCGTTCACCCCGAAGATTGCCAGTAAAGCAGTCACATCAGAGATGCCGCAGATTTGCGCAATAAGCACAATCATGACTGAGGAACTAATCGAATATTCAACCCAGCGGAAATAGTTGTGGCTTTCGATTAATCCCTGACCATAGCGACGGAAATATTTTGGGCTTGCCACTATGAAATGCGCCAAGGCCGAAAGACCTAAGAATGCGGCTACGCCCATCCCGATATTGGTATTGAACAAAGTAACGGGATCAGCAAAAGTTGATCCGGGCGGACCGGACATGTATCTGGCCGTTACCGGTAAAGAGAAGTTATTTGCTAGAGCCAGAACCGCAACCATCTGTAATAGGTGGAACACTCCAGCAATTATGTTAAAGCGGCGTAATTTCTGAATGGCAGCAATCTCAATGGTCATAACTAAAGGTAACAGGACAAAATCAATTGCTGGCTAAAGATGGGTACACATATCGACTCGATTAGCAGAATGAATTTAGGGCATGACAAAGTTAAGACATGGCTACTGTCGCATTTTGTCCGACTCTGGATTCCACAAGTCCACTCAAGGACACAGTCACGCTAAAGGAAAATCCATTTGTGGTGTCACCGCCCACTGCTGACATCAGGTGGGTCGCACATGTTTGTTCTCAACTTGCTCAAACTGCGCAACCACTGGTTCTAGTTTTCTATGGTGAAACAAGTGTCCATGCCCCAGCCATTGGGTTTAGTCGCAAGTCACTTCGCCGACCAGCCGTTGCATACGTCCTAGTCGATCCAGTGATGCCCCAAATTGGTGGTGAATATGGCGATTGGCCGGATGCGCCAGTGACTGTTGTGATTACCGATGCCGCAGGGCCAAATGCCAAGGAAGCATCCATGCAATCACGCCTGCGGGGTTGGACTGTTACCAATGAATCTTTACAGAGCGTATTGGCAAATTACTAGGGTCTGCGAGTCTGCATAACCGAAATGAATCGAACAATTGGTCGCGGTAGATATTGTGCAGCAAGTCCAAGTGGTTTGTACTGCAAACCAGGCACACTAACTGCATTTCCACCAGCAAAATCAGTAAGTGATTCGGTGACAACTTGGTTAACTTCTAACCACATCCAATCCGGAACTGTGGTTTCGCTCATCTGCGCGCGGCTGAAGAAATCAGTGCGGGTAAATCCAGGACATACCGCCATGACATTTACCCGAGAATCTTTCAATTGCGTCGAAAGCGATTCGCTATATGTTGTGACCCATGATTTAGCCGCGCTGTATGTGCCGCTAGCCAGCCAACCAGCCATGGAACTCACATTAATAATTCCACCTTGATTACGCGCGACCATGCCAGGAAGTGCCGCGTGGGTAATTCGCATAACAGCTGTGACAAGAACATCAAGCAACTGCTGTTCAGCGACTAAATCACCCCCGATGAACTCTTGTTTGAGCCCAAAGCCAGCATTGTTAATTACTAAATCGATATCCTCGCCGGCCGCTCGACATGCAACTTCATCTATCTCAGCACGTATTGAAAGATCAGCTTGTAATACTTCAACGTCAATGCCGAAATCAAGATTTAGTTGGCCAGCTAGAGAAACAAGTCGCTCAAGATTTCGGGCAACTATGACTATGTTCATTCCTCGAGCTGCAAGTTCTTGGGCGTAGGCCTTGCCAATTCCAGAAGTGGCTCCGGTAATTAATGCAGTTCTCATACTGCACACTCTAACTAAGCGCCGCGATG
>VFKC01000033.1 GCA_009885745.1 Actinomycetota bacterium | reverse complement strand
GATCTTGCGGGGTGAACAACCAAGCCAGGATTCGGGTATCAATGTTGGCTTGGCGAAGTTCTAAGGCTTCTTGAATCAGAGCCACGCCCAACCAACTGGCTCCACCAGCGATGGAGGCACGCGCTGAGGCAACTAAACCATGACCGTATCCGTTTGCCTTGACAACTGCCATAACTTCTGGTCCTGCAACATGGCTTTTAATAGTTGCGACATTTCGACTAAGAGCACCGAGGTCGACTACTGAAGTTAAATGCGGCTGGATCACAGGCTCTATTCTCGCGTATCTAGCAATTGCGTACGAGCCTCAGCCACCACATAGGCCACAGCCACAGGGCCGTCATGGCTGATTGACACATGCCAATTTGTGACTCCCAAACTATCTGCCACCTTGGCCACTGTGCCAGTGATGTTAAGCGTCGGCTTTCCGCCATGGCTGACTTGGCAATCATGAAATTCCATTCCAGCCGGCGCGCCTAGTGCTTTGGCAACTGCCTCCTTGACTGCGAAACGACCCGCTAAGGAAATTAAGGGAAGTTGATGACCACTTGCCCCAAGTTGTTCAAGAGGTGTGAAAAGACGTTTGAGAATTGCTGGAGTTCGGGCTACAACTGCCTCAAAACGCGCTAAATCTACGACATCTACGCCGATACCAACTATGGACATACCTCAACTTTGCCCTGCATAACACGATTAGCCAAGTTAGATCGCTATTTTGCTGGGTTCTGAATGGGTATTTACTCACCAATTTTGTTGAAGTTACGCACTAAAATGTATTCAACAGTGCTAAAGCGTAACTGCATTAGCGCCACCTCTTCCCCAAAGGTGATTCAAATGCTTCGAAAATTGCTTGCCGCCACGCTACTTAGCGCGGTGCTGCCATTTGGGGTAACGACGCACACTTCAGCAAAAGAGTCAGCCGGCTCAATCGCAACTGTAGTTAGTAAACCAAAACCAACTCCCTCGGTGCAGGCCACTAAAAAGCCAGTTATAAAATCCGAGAAAAAGATTGTTATCAAACCAATTCCAAAGACGTTGCCAGATAAACAAACAGCAAATCCAAACCCCAGTCCCCTACCTTCTGCAACTCCTGAGGTAACTCCCGCACCACCAATCACGCAATATGCGTTTGGTGCTTTGAAGTTCATGCGAGCAAATTTAGGAAAACCATATGTACTTGGCGGAGTCGGACCAGAAGTTTATGACTGCTCCGGCTTAATCCAAGCAGCCTGGCGAGCAGCAGGTGTGAGTCTGCCGAGAATTTCTGGTCAACAATTTCTTGCAACCGTTCGAATCCAATATGAAGATCTGCAACCAGGTGACTTGGTATTTTTTGGTCCAAGCGGAACTAAACATGTTGGGATGTATCTAGGGGATGACAAAATGTTGGATGCGGCTAACCCAAAACGTGATGTGACCATCAGCGATTTAACGCAGGATTGGTACAAGAAGAACCTGGCTGGATACGGTCGAGTACCAGCTACAGACGTCTAACTATTCGACTGTGACACTCTTGGCTAGATTACGTGGTTGGTCCACATCAAAGCCCTTGAGAGTTGCCATCTCACATGAAAAAACCTGCAGTGGAACAGTTGCAACGAGTGGCTGCAAAAGTGCCGGGCATTTAGGTAAGCGGATTATGTGATCGGCAAATTCATCAATAGAGCGATCGCCTTCTTCGGCCAGAACAATCGTCTTTGCGCCACGGGCACGAACTTCTTGGATGTTTGACACAATTTTGTCGTGTAGTTCATCACTTGGTGGAGGTACAACAACGAAAACTGGAAGTCCCTCTTCAATTAGGGCGATTGGGCCGTGCTTCAATTCGCCGGCAGCAAAACCTTCAGCATGCATGTATGCGAGTTCTTTTAACTTGAGCGCGCCTTCAAGAGCTACAGGAAAACCTACGCTGCGTCCTAAGAATAGGACGGAATTAGCATTAACCAATTCCTTGGCAATTTCTCGAACACCAACGACAGTATCGAGCACTAAATCAAT
>VFKC01000113.1 GCA_009885745.1 Actinomycetota bacterium | reverse complement strand
TGAAGAACCCACACCTGCCGAGACAAATTCCGAGCCTATCGGGACATGGACATAGACCAACATTTTGGTGGAACCGGGTTGAGTTCGCTCTTTGCCAGGACCTAGGTCCAAACGGCCTGAAGTGTATGGTGGCAAACCTGTACTTGGTGCATCATTTTTAAGCGTCACAGTCATACTAGATTTGCGATATACGCCGCTCTGCTGGCAGGCATTTTGGCGATAGAGGACCTTGGAGTGAACATAGGCATCAATCTTGTTGCCTGCACCATTGATCAAGGTCACAATGTGCGTTGGGTTTGTCACATCCTGGGTCGAGCCACCTAGCGCTGTTTGTTTAAGGATCTTTTCAATCGCCTTATCTTTGGTCCAGGCATGCAGATGACCGCTTTGAGCGATAGAGGCCAGAGTCTGAACCATGGTGACAAAATCGCGATTTTGCGTGGTGATGGCGGCAAAGACTTCGCGAGTGATAGTTAACAAGGCAACATCTTTTTGGTCAATGTCAGAAAAATCTGCATAGACACCCTTGGTTACATAATCAACAACGTTCTCCGAAGTCAGCACGCGACCATTGAATTTAATCTCTCCAACAAGTTTCATTAATCCAGCGATGGTCTGTTCATCCACGAACAT
The DNA here is from genome assembly GCA_009885745.1 of Actinomycetota bacterium. Classification (GTDB taxonomy): domain Bacteria; phylum Actinomycetota; class Actinomycetes; order S36-B12; family UBA5976; genus UBA5976. Next base: position 1,051 of record VFKC01000113.1, on the reverse strand, counting down.
CACGCCATCAACTGATTCACCTGAGTACTGCGCGTGCAGCGCGTGCATCAATCTGGCGTTGGTTGGATAATCTGGTGGTTGATTCAGGTCAGTGAAATTGGCTAGCGCATCCCCATAGAGATTGGCCTGTTCAACTGAGACAAATGATTGCCAGTTACGAAGTGGTGTCGAAGAGATGCCGTTATTGCTTTCCTGATGAATCAGATTTAGCCGGCCACCACCCACCTGCAAAATACCCCACCCACCGGGCAAGCCGCCAGTAGACCGGGCTTCGGCGCCATTGCCCATAATGAGCAACCATTTACGAGGACGATCTAGACCTAATAAAATTGGCGCGACCTTGACAAGCGCCTCACCCTGATCAAGATATGGCAATGCGGATTCTAGATCAGTCTTTAATTGAACCACCGGCTCACTAATCGTGCCTGGCACCAATGACAAATTAAGGTCAGAGAGTGCTTTTAGTGAATCATGGCCAGGATCACCAATAGCACCTACTGTGCGAGCCAAGATCGCCACTAGCGCTGGATCAACGACTGTATTTGCTTTTGGTTTATAGGTATTTAAAGATTGCAGATTTTTATCCGCTGCGATCAATAGGTCTGCAATAGCTGAAGTAGTTACCTGCAAGGCATTACTTGAGCGACCTAAGATCGGGATGTGATTAACCAGATTCCAAATAGGTTGATGAACCAAATCTTTTGCACTGACAACTCGCTGGGTGGAATCATCTAGCACAGCAATTACATTTTTCGGGTCTGAGGTAATTTGCGAGAGTTCCAATGCTTGTAACTGCGCACGAGCAGTTAACAGATTAGCCCGAGCCGACAGACCTGTGAATAGCAGCCAAGTGATCAGCACAAGTGCGACAACAAGTCCAGAACTCAGCGCCTTGTGGCGACTAACCCAAGATTTCATCTCAAACTCCAACTAAATTCTTGTCGACTCATTCAATTACTGCGTCAACGGTTAACACTCAAAGTGTAATGGAGAAAGCGCACTTGACTTAAGCCATCCCAATCTGCGATCTGGCAGGAACTATCCAAGAGCG
>VFKC01000021.1 GCA_009885745.1 Actinomycetota bacterium | reverse complement strand
GCTGTCAGCGTTGCTTTTCGATGCCTCATTGGAAATTTCTCGGTCTGAATTGGACGCGTCAGCTACAAATCTGAATTAGGTTTTTACAAGGGAAATATTTTGTGCATCACCTGAACCGATAATTAGTTGTGCGGGTGTAAAAATGTTGCAGTACCCTCTTTGGTATGAGAGTTACCGATCTGTGGGAGCGGATGAGTCAAGCGCTAGGCCAGTCATACGCCAAGTCCTGGGCTAGTGATTTTCATGTCAGTTTGCTCGACGGACGCACAGTAGAACAGGCCCTGGCTGAGGGTGAAGATGCCCAGGTTATTTGGCGTGCGGTACATGCAACCTTGGATTTACACCCCAAATTTAAGTAGATATTTTCGATTGTTCTTCTCGGCGTGTCGTTTGGCTATTCGAACAAGTGTTCGATAATGTTTCTCTTAGTAAGCCACGACTGATTGACAAATAGTGACCCTGCACAGGACATCCAATGTCCACAAGGAAACCTATTTTGTTAACCATGTCGGTGCTCACCTCTAGCGTTTAGCCGTAAGCATAAACGCTCTAAACCGTAGGAGATAGCAATGGCAACACCACAGCGTACAGCTCGCGAGAATAATGATCGCGAGAAGGCACTAGACACAGCTTTGGCCCAAATCGAACGTCAGTTCGGCAAAGGTTCCATCATGAAATTAGGCGAAGAAGATAGAGTCGCCGTTGAGGTCATTCCTACTGGTTCGATTGCCTTAGACATTGCCCTAGGTATAGGTGGCTTGCCTCGTGGACGCGTGGTTGAAATCTACGGTCCAGAATCCTCCGGTAAGACCACTCTTGCAATCCACGCGATTGCTAGCGTGCAAGCCAGCGGCGGAATTGCAGCATTCATCGATGCAGAACATGCTTTTGATCCTGAATATGCCGCAAAGTTGGGCGTTGACATTGATAATCTTTTGGTTTCTCAGCCTGACACAGGTGAACAAGCTTTGGAAATCGCAGACATGCTTATTCGTTCTGGAGCGTTAGATCTAATCGTTATCGACTCAGTCGCAGCTCTTGTTCCTCGCGCTGAGATCGAAGGCGAAATGGGCGATAGCCACATGGGGCTTCAGGCCCGACTAATGTCTCAAGCCCTTCGCAAGATAACTGGTGCGTTAAGCACAAATAACACCACCGCGATTTTCATCAATCAGTTACGCGAAAAAATCGGAGTT
>VFKC01000054.1 GCA_009885745.1 Actinomycetota bacterium | reverse complement strand
TTGCCAAGAAGGCTCCAGCACGTAAGACAGCTGCCAAGAAGGTAGTCAAGAAGGCTGTTGCCAAGAAGGCTCCAGCACGTAAGGCTGCTGCCAAGAAGAAGTAACTTCCCGCTCTTAAATAGAAGTAGCTCTTGGCCAATAGCCGGGGGCTACTTTTATTTTGTCGTTGAAAAGTACGGCTAGAATGCAGAGGTGGGATTAAATGCCAATGTGGTGACGCCAGGAATGATTTCTCCCCTGCGCCAAGTCCCTCTAAGAATTGCTAGGCCAGAGTACGTTGGCAAGAATGCCCCCGCCAAGCACGCTGGATCGGATGTGCAATCATGCGAGACAATTGCGAAGATGAGGGTTGCTGGTCGAATTGCCGCCCAGGCTCTAATCGAAGTTGGCCGCAACGTTGTTCCTGGTGTTACAACAGATGAGCTAGACAGAATCGGTCACGAATTTCTCCTTGACCACAATGCCTACCCTTCAACTTTGGGATATCGTAATTTTCCAAAGTCATTGTGTGCCAGCCTTAACGAAGTTATTTGCCACGGAATCCCAGATTCGACAGTCATTCAAGACGGTGACATCTGCAACATTGACATAACCGCATTCATTGATGGAGTCCACGGCGACACTAATGCAACGTTTTTTGCTGGTGATGTCGATGAAGAGTCCCGTCTTTTAGTAGAAAGAACCAAAGAATCACTCGACCGAGCGATTGCTGCGGTAAAACCTGGTCGCCCAATCAATGTCATCGGTCGAGTTATTGAGTCATACGCAAAAAGGTTTAACTACGGGGTAATCCGAGACTTCACCGGTCATGGGATAAGCACTACTTTTCATTCAGGTTTAATCGTTCCGCATTATGACACTGATGAGTTCGACACCATCATCCAAACTGGAATGACTTTTACGATCGAGCCTATGTTGACCCTCGGTACACACAATTGGGACATGTGGGACGATAATTGGACGATAGTAACGAAAGATCGAATGCGTTCAGCGCAATTCGAACATACTTTGCTTGTAACCGAAGATGGCGCAGAAATCTTGACGAAGGTGTAATTAATGACACAACTTAAGTTCCCCAAAAACGTAGTGACTCTATCTATCGATATTGGTGGCAGCGGGCTTAAAGGCGCACTTCTGGATTCAGCTGGTGCGATGGCCAGCGAAAGGGTGCGAATCAATACCCCATACCCATGTCCGCCAACACGTCTTGTTGACACAATAATGGAATTAAGCGCGCAACTTCCTGGATACCATCGAGTTTCTGTTGGCTTCCCTGGGCTGGTGCGCGATGGGCGTATTTTTAACATCCCCTCACTCACCAAAAAAGAACTTGAAGGCGAAGTTGATCCCAAATTAGTCGAGTTGTGGGACGGCTTTGATTTGGGTGCGGCACTAGATGATGCATTCAAGGTTCCAGTTCGCGTGGCAAACGACGCTGATGTTCAAGGTTCTGCGGTAATCAGTGGCAAAGGATTTGAGTTTGTCATCACCCTCGGCACAGGCTGCGGGAGTGCGTTATTTTTTGATGGCCGTCTGCTCCCGCACTTGGAACTTGGGCATGCACCTTTTCGCAAAGGAAATACTTTTGAAGAACAAATTGGCAATGCCGCGCGTCGTGAGATTGGAAAAGAACGCTGGTCTGAGCGTGTCGTACTGGCAATTGCTGCCTTTGACAAATTTTTATTCTTTGATCACATTTACGTAGGCGGTGGCAACGCTCGACTCCTAGATCAAACAGATCTAGGTCAAAATGTCACACTTGTTTCAAATACCGCAGGAATCCTTGGCGGGATAGCCATTTGGGACAGGGAACTATAGATTTTCCATACCCAAGCACACCATAGGATGTTGGCATGACGAGATGGTTAAGTAAAGATCAGCAAAAGGCTTGGCGCTCTTGGATTGCCGCATCAACTCTCCTACCACATCAACTTGGCAAGGAATTACAGGCTCAGCATGATCTAACTATTTGCGATTATGAAATTTTGGTTCATCTTTCCGAGTCACCGCAGCGTTCAATGCGCATGAGCGAACTTGCTGAGCGAGTTCTTCTGTCAAGAAGTCGGCTGACTCATCAAATAGACCGAATGGAAGCATCTGGCATTGTCGTTCGTGTTTCCTGCCTTGACGATAAAAGAGGTCAACTAGCAACTATGACCGAAGCCGGATGGGCAAAACTGGTAGCAGCAGCACCCGACCATGTAACTAATGTGCGCAAACACATGCTTGATGTCCTTAGCCCTGCTGAATTTAATCAACTAGGAAAATCATTGGCTAAAGTAGCCGCGCACCTTAAATCATTGAAAAGCGACTAGTCCAAACTGCGTTATATTAGAGCGTGCCTGAATTTGACTTTCGTATTGAAAAAGTCCTAGAACCTAGTGACAAATCGAATGTGCCAGTGGGTAGAGTAGGCACGATTTCTACCCCACATGGCGATATCCAGACACCAGCGTTTATTCCTGTTGGAACAAAAGCGACCGTTAAGTCGGTACTTCCTGAGGCTATGAAAGAACTGGGGGCCAATGCGCTATTAGCTAACGCCTATCACCTGTACTTGCAGCCCGGGGCAGACATTATCGATTCTGCCGGCGGAGTTGGCGCGTTTATGAATTGGGATGGGCCAACTGTTACAGATAGCGGGGGCTTTCAAGTTCTCAGTCTAGGAGTTGGGTTCAAGAAGGTGCTTGCGATGGAATCTGACACTGTGCAACGAGACGATGTCATAGCTGATCACAAAGAACGGCTCGCACATGTAGATGACGACGGAGTCACTTTTAAGTCACATCTTGATGGAAGTATGCATAGATTTACTCCAGAGTTTTCCATGCAAGTTCAACACCAACTCGGTGCTGACATTATGTTTGCATTTGATGAATGTACAACACTGTTGAACACCTACGACTACCAAGTTAAATCCCTTGAGCGCACTCGACTCTGGGCCCAAAGATGTGTGTCCGAGCATAAAAAATTAACCATTGAACGTTTTGAAAAGCCATACCAAGCATTATTTGGCGTTATTCAAGGTGCACAGTACGAAGACCTGCGCCGACAAGCAAGTCGTGATCTGGGCGCGATGGATTTTGATGGTTTTGGCATCGGTGGTGCGCTCGATAAGAACTCACTCGGCACAATTGTGCGCTGGGTTACCGAAGAGCTACCGGCTAATAAGCCTCGGCATCTTTTAGGCATCGGCGAACCTGAAGACATGTTCATTGGCATCGAAAATGGTGCTGATACTTTCGATTGTGTCTCTGCCTCGCGAGTGGCCCGAAATGCTGCTGTTTACTCCCCTACCGGCAGATTCAATATTTCAAATGCGAAGTTTCGCCGATCCTTTAAACCATTAATGGATAGCTGCCCCTGCTATACCTGTAGTAACTACACGCAGGCTTACTTGCATCATCTTGTGCACGCTAAAGAACTTCTGGCGGCTACCTTGCTGACCATTCACAATGAATATTTCATCGTGAATCTTGTGGCTGACATTCGAACATCAATCCTTGATGGTTCGTTTTACGAATTCAAAGCAGAGTTCCTTGGTCGCTATGGAACCGGTCGGGCGGCAACAAACGCTCAAAACTCAAGTGATCGCGTTTCTGAAGTAGAATAGAACCAAGTTAAGTAGATCTTTTTTGATCACATCAGACCTTACGAAGGGTAATTATCGTGCCGAACCCTCGCCATGCACCAAGCACCTTGAGACTCGCGTTGTCAACGCGTGTTGTGGTCGCTGACGGTGCTATGGGCACAATGTTGCAGGCAGCTGATCTTCCGCTTGAGGACTTTGAGGGACTTGAAGGCTGCAACGAAATCATCAATGTAACTCGACCTGAAATTGTTGAAGGTATTCATGATGAATACTTCGCCGCCGGCGCCGATGCCGTGGAAACAAATACCTTCGGCTGTAACTGGGCAAATTTCGCGGAATACGATATTGAAGACCGCATTTACGAACTTTCAGTAGCCGGAGCTGCCATAGCCCGAAGAAGTGCTGACAAGTTTGCAACTACAGAAAAGCCTAGATGGGTACTTGGCTCACTCGGACCGGGGACCAAATTGCCAACCCTGTTACACACTACTTATGCCTTTCTGCGCGACGCCTATGAAGAAGCCAGCCGTGGCCTAATCGACGGCGGTTCTGATGCACTCCTTATTGAAACAACCCAAGACTTACTTCAAACCAAATCTGCCGTAAACGGCGCTCGGCGGGCTATCAGCCAAGCAGACCGTGACATAGTTCTAATAGCACAAGTCACAATTGAACAAACGGGCACCATGTTGATGGGCTCTGAAATCGGCGCGGCACTGAATGCTCTTGAAACTTTAGATATTGACCTAATCGGACTTAACTGTGCCACAGGTCCAACTGAGATGAGCGAACACCTTCGTACACTTGCAGCTCGCACTACTCTTGGCATTTCCTGTATGCCAAATGCTGGACTGCCAGAACTTGGGCCCAATGGCGCCGAATATAAATTAACTCCCAATGAACTTGCTAGTTCTTTGGATCGATTTGTAACTGATTATGGGATTTCACTTATTGGCGGTTGCTGTGGCACGACTCCTGAGCACATCAAGGCAATCGTCGATCAAGTTGGTGGTCGCACATTAGTTCCAAAAAACCCAGCTTCTGACCCTGGCGCTTCTTCGATCTACCAACACGTGCCCTTTCGTCAAGACCAGACTTATATGGCTATCGGCGAGCGAGCAAATGCCAATGGTTCAAGAGCGTTTCGCGATGCGATGCTTGCTGAAGACTGGAGCGCGTGTCTAGACATCGCTAAGGAGCAGATCCGTGACGGCGCCCACATGCTCGATGTTTCTATCGATTATGTGGGTCGTGATGGAGTCGCTGACATGTCGACTATGGCATCTATGTTGGCTACCGCTTCAACTCTGCCAATCGTGTTGGATTCAACTGAACCTGCGGTTATTCAGGCTGGGCTCGAACGCCTCGGTGGACGATCCGTTGTTAACTCGGTGAACTACGAAGATGGGGACGGTCCCGATTCTAGGTTTGCTCGAATCATGCCACTTGTAGTTGAACATGGTGCGGCTGTTGTTGCCCTGACGATTGACGAAGAGGGTCAAGCCCGAACCGCGGAATGGAAAGTTCGTGTGGCTCGCAGATTGATTCTTGATTTGACCCAGACCTGGGGCATGAAGGTCTCGGACATCCTCATTGACTGCTTAACATTCCCGATAGCCACTGGCCAAGAAGAGACGCGCCAAGATGGCATCGAAACTATCAAGGCGATTGCCGCTATTAAGCAAGAATTCCCTGATGTGCAAACAACACTTGGAATTAGCAATGTTTCTTTTGGTCTAAATCCTGCAGCACGCATTGTTTTGAACTCAATATTTCTTCATGAGGCTTGCCAAGCAGGTCTTGATTCGGCGATTGCTCACCCCTCAAAGATCATGCCACTTGCTCGTATCCCACAAGACCAACGCGACATTGCCTTGGATCTAATTTACGATCGCCGACGTTATGATGGCGATCAAGTTACTTACGATCCACTTCAGGAATTTCTCAAACTGTTCGAAAATGCTCAAGCAGCAGCTTCGCGCATGTCAAGGGCTGAAGAACTGGCATTGCTGCCAATGACTGAACGCCTTGCGCGACGCATCATCGATGGTGAGAGTAAGGGACTTGATTCAGATCTTGACGAAGCGCTAAAAACCCTTGCTCCCCTGGTCATTATCAATGACTACTTGCTTGAGGGTATGAAAGTCGTAGGCGAGCTCTTTGGTAAAGGTGAAATGCAATTACCTTTTGTACTGCAATCAGCTGAAGTCATGAAAAAAGCGGTCGCTTATCTTGAACCGCACATGGAAAAACAAGACGAAGCCGGCAGAGGCACCATTGTGCTAGCCACCGTTAAGGGCGACGTTCACGATATTGGCAAAAACCTTGTCGACATAATTTTGACTAATAACGGCTACAACGTGGTGAACATCGGTATCAAGCAATCAATAAACACAATCATTGATGCCGCTGTACAACATGACGCAGATGTAATCGGCATGTCTGGTTTGCTGGTTAAATCTACGGTCATCATGAAAGAGAACCTTGAGGAATTGCGCACTCGTGGTCTTGATGAGCGCTGGCCTGTCGTACTGGGTGGAGCGGCGTTAACCCGAGCATTTGTCGAAGAAGATCTCAACGCAGTATTCCCCGGCACAGTGCGTTACGCTCGCGACGCATTTGAGGGTCTAAGTCTGATGGATACTTTCATGTCTATAAAGCGCGGGGACGAGGGAGCCGCTCTGCCTGATTTGCGTGTTCGTCGGGTAAAGAAAATTGCTACCGACGATGAACCAACAGAGGTTGATACCAAACGAAGCGACGTCGCAAGCGATAATCAAATCCCTACTCCACCATTTTGGGGAAGCCGCATTGTTAAGGGAATCGCACTTGCCGATTATGTCGGGCTATTAGATGAACGCGCCTTGTTCATGGGCCAATGGGGCCTAAAGGGCAACAAAGGAACTTACGAAGAAGTTATTGAAACAGAAGGTCGACCACGACTGCGCATGCTGCTCAATGAGGCTCAAACCAATGGCTGGATTGAAGCGGCTGTGGTCTACGGTTATTTCCCTTGCTACAGCGAGGGCAATGACCTAGTCATTCTTCATCATGACGGTGAACTTGCTGGCACAGAACGCACTCGATTTACTTTTCCCCGACAATCTCGCGATCGGCGCCTATGCCTTTCAGATTTCTTTGCAAGTAAAGAATCTGGAGTCATCGATGTTGCCGCCTTCCACGTCGTGACGATGGGTAACGCGGTAAGCGAAGCCGCGAACGTACTATTCGCTAGAGATGCATATCGCGAGTACCTGGAACTCCATGGCCTCTCTGTACAGCTCACCGAAGCACTCGCTGAAACTTGGCATGCTCGCATTCGAAGTGAGCTCGGCTTCGATTCCCAGGATTCAACTGACATTCAAGAACTGATTGATCAGGGATATCGCGGATCTCGCTATTCATTTGGGTATCCTGCATGTCCAAATTTGGAAGATCAGATTCAACTCTGCGAGCTGCTAGATCCTGAACGCATTGGGGTCTTGCTATCTGATGAATTCCAGCTACATCCGGAGCAATCCACTTCAGCCATCATTGTGCATCACCCTGAAGCGAAATATTTCAATGCTAGGTAGCAAGCCCAGTGTTTCTTTCGAGTTTTTCCCACCTAAAGATGATGCTGGTGTTGAGCAACTGTGGAACTCAATCCGCGCTCTGGAAAAGTATTCCCCAGACTTTATTTCCGTTACCTATGGTGCTGGCGGTTCCACTCGTGAAAGAACAATTGCGATAGCCTGCGAAATCTTTGAAAAGACTGGTTATCGAACAATTGCACACTTAACCTGTGTTGGCTCTACCCGATCTGAACTTGAAGAGATCCTGCTGCAATACCGTGAAGCAAACATTCATGATGTTCTTGCTCTTCGTGGAGATCCAGTTGGCGGACCAAGTGCTGAATGGACCCCCACTGTCGAGGGCTTAAATCACGCAGATGAATTGGTGCAGCTTGCCATAGAAATGGACGGATTCAACGTCGGCGTAGCTGCATTTCCCGATGGGCATCCGGCCTCACAACACAATTTAGAACAAGACCTCCAGGTGCTTCTCAACAAAGAGCGACTAGGCGCGACTTTCGCTATTACCCAATTTGTTTTCGATTGTGAAAAATACTTGCAGTTGACCCAGGCTCTTAAGGATGCTGGATCGAAATTGACGGTTTACCCAGGAATCATGCCGGTCACAAGCTTTAAGCAGATTTCCAGAATGCTTGAACTCAGTGGTGGCACCATGCCAGCGGCGATGATGGCACAATTTCAAACTGTTTCTGCAGATCCTGAGGCAACCCGGGAATTAGGGGTAAACATTGCCGCCCAAATTTGTCGAGATCTCTACTCCGCTGGAGCAACTGGCTTTCACTTCTACACCTTGAACAACTCTCAAGCCACCCAGCAAGTGCTCGACAAAATAATAGATCTTTTCCCAAATCAGTAATTGTTTCTATCGCACAGGAGTTTGCCATGTCGGCATTTAACTTAAAGCTTGAATTGAACAGCATCAACGTTATTTCAGAATCTCAACGCAATGGTAAGCCAAGTAGTCTTTTCTGGCCCTGGTGTGGAGCTAATGTTTCATTATTGGCGCTCTCCTATGGGGCATTCTTTCTTGGCTTTGGTATTTCATTTGCCCAAGCAACATTTGCGGCGATTATCGGAACTGTCCTTTCCTTCGGTTTAGTTGGTATCAGTTCGCTTGCTGGCAAGAAATCAAATGCCCCTACTCTTACCTTGTCTCGGGCAGCATTTGGGGTGCGCGGAAACATTGTGCCAGGGTTTCTTTCCTACCTGATCTTTGTTGGATGGGAAACTGTTTTAGTCTCTCTGGCGACGCTGGCTACTGGAACTGTGTTTAATCGTCTTGGCCACATTGACCACAACATCTCACTATTGCTTGGTTTCGCTGTTGCTGTTTCGCTGACTGTTCTCGGCGGAGTTATGGGACTTCAGGTAATCATGAAACTCCAAAAATGGTTAACTTTGGTCACAATCGCCATGACCCTGGGCTATGTCCTGCTCACAATCAAGCATGTTAATTGGGATGCTATTACCCAAATGCCCTCAGGAAATATTCAAGCATTTATTGGGGCAACAATTTTTGGGGTAACTGGAATTGGATTAGGTTGGGTTAATTCAGCGGCAGATTATTCGCGCTATCTGCCCAGAAATTCCTCGAGTAAAGCCGTTATTGGTTGGACCGTGTTTGGAGCTTCAATTGTTCCCATTGTCTTAGTTAGTTACGGCTCCCTACTTGCTGGTAGCAGCAGTGACCTTAGTTCAAAGATAGCGATGGACCCCATTGGGGCTTTAACGACACTGCTGCCCTCGTGGTATCTGATTCCATTTGCGCTTGTTGCGGTCCTGGGACTTATTGGTGGGGCAATTCTTGATCTTTATTCATCGGGCCTTGCCCTTGTTTCAATTGGGCTACCGGTGAAGCGGCATGTCGCTGCTGGAATAGATGCATGCATCATGTTGGCCGGAACCATTTACATTGTCTGGTTTGCTAACGATTTCTCAGGACCATTCCAAGGATTTCTAATCACTTTGGGAGTCCCTATTGCAACTTGGTCGGCAATCTTTGTCGCAGATCTGCTCATGCGAAAAAAGGATTATGTTGAAGCAGATCTTTTCGACCCATCTGGACGATATGGTTCTTGGAATATGTCTTCGATTACTCTCATGGCAGTTGGCACTTTTATCGGCTGGGGTTTTGTAACCAACACCTTTGCGTCCTGGCTTTCTTGGCAGGGATATTTTCTTGGGCTCATAGGCGGTAAAGATGGCCCCTGGGCATACGCCAACGTGGGCGTCGTCTTTGCCTTAGCAATTGGATTCTTTGGTCACATAATCATTGGCCGCAGTACTGTAAAAAGGCAGGAATTGGACACTGACCGCTAAGTGGCTAATCGCTTAAGTAATCTCCTGCGACAATAGAGGCATACGAAAGGTACCCGGTGGCTCCCCGCAACTTAATAAATCTTGAGAATGTTTCCTTGTCCTATGGCAAAGGAGCTGTGCTTGATAATGTCTCACTTGGCCTTGCTGAATCCAGTCGAATTGGCATTGTCGGGCGAAATGGTGGCGGTAAATCATCCTTGATTAAGGTTATGGCCGGACTTGAGTCCCCTAATTCAGGTCGGGTATCCCTGACTAATGACACCGCCATGGGTGTGCTTGCTCAAATTGACCTAGCAGATCCCAAGGCAACCGTACGAGACATTGTGCTCGGTGATCAACAAGATC
>VFKC01000082.1 GCA_009885745.1 Actinomycetota bacterium | reverse complement strand
AGGGACTAATGCGCCGAGAAAACCTAAAAATGAACTACCGATAAATGCTCGACGACTTGTCATCTCAACCCCCAGAAAAAAATAAATACGTGCGCTCTTATCTTTACGCACAAACTGGCATGACGCCAACATTAAAGCCAAGAAAAGATTTTGAGCGTAATCGGAGGTTACGAAATTAACTATGTAAAGTTACCGCAGTTGCTGCTGTTGTTGTCTGAAGTCGAGTCTCTGCACGGTGGATTGCGGCTAATTTTTCTGCAGAATCCACACCACTAGCACTAGCGTTTTCAAGTGCACGTTGTGCCCGCAAAACATCAATGTCGCCAGCTAGTTCGGCTACTTCAGCCAGAACGCGAACCTTGTTATCGTCCACGGCCAAGAAGCCACCATGGACAGCAACAAAAACTTTCGACCCATCAACTGCAGTAATCCGTACGACGCCATTTACCAAGAGCGAAAGTACAGGTTCGTGCCCTGCCAAGATGCCAATTTCGCCTTCCGGAGTCTTGGCAACCAAGGCCTTCGCGGGACCCGACCACACATTGCGGTCGACTGCCACTACAGAAACGGTCAATTCAGTCACAATTAGCTCTTTAGCTTCGCGGCATTAAGCTCGACGTCATCGATTCCACCACACATAAAGAAGGCCTGTTCTGGCAGGTGATCGTAAGCACCTTCAGTCAGAGCCTTGAACGAGGCAATAGTTTCTTCAACTGGAACGAAGGAACCCTTCTGGCCAGTGAATGCCTCAGCCACGAACATGTTCTGTGACAAGAAACGCTCGATACGACGGGCGCGGTTAACCAGGATCTTGTCTTCTTCGGAAAGTTCATCGATACCAAGAATGGCGATGATGTCCTGAAGTTCCTTGTTACGCTGCAAGATTTCCTTAACGCGAGCAGCAACTGCGTAATGCTCTTCGCCAACGTAGCGAGCATCAAGGATGCGTGAAGTTGAGTCAAGCGGATCTACGGCTGGGTAGATACCCTTTTCCGAGATTGGACGAGACAGAACAGTAGTTGCATCCAAGTGAGCGAATGTAGTTGCTGGAGCCGGGTCAGTTAAGTCATCAGCAGGAACATAAATTGCCTGAAGTGAAGTAATCGAGTGGCCACGAGTTGAAGTAATACGCTCCTGGAGCATACCCATTTCATCGGCAAGTGTCGGCTGGTAACCAACAGCTGATGGCATACGGCCAAGAAGTGTTGAAACTTCAGAACCTGCCTGCGTGAAACGGAAAATGTTATCGATGAAGAGCAAAACGTCCTGCTTTTGCACATCACGGAAGTACTCAGCCATAGTCAAAGCCGACAGCGCAACGCGAAGACGCGTGCCGGGTGGCTCATCCATCTGGCCGAAGACCAAGGCAGTGTCATTGATAACACCAGACTCAGTCATTTCAAGGAACAAGTCATTACCTTCACGGGTACGCTCACCAACACCAGCGAATACCGAAACACCACCGAAGTTCTTGGCTACACGAGTAATCATTTCCTGAATCAAAACAGTTTTACCAACACCAGCACCACCGAATAGACCGATCTTTCCGCCCTTTACGTAAGGGGTTAGCAAGTCGATTACCTTGATACCAGTCCAGAAAACCTCAGTCTTTGATTCCAACTGATCAAAGCTTGGTGCCTGACGGTGGATACCCCAACGCTCTTTGATGTCCAGCGAATCTTCAGGCACATCTAGCGGCTGACCAAGGGTGTTCCACACGTGGCTCTTGGTCACATCGCCAACAGGCACTGTGATTGAGTCACCGGTGTCGCGCACCTGAGCGCCACGCACAAGACCATCGGTTGGCTGCATGGAGATAGCGCGCACCATGTTGTCACCGATGTGCTGCGCAACTTCAAGAGTCAACAGGCGAGTGTCGCCATTGCCGAAATCCACATCAACATGCAAGGCGTTGTAAAGACCCGGCATTGCTTCGACGGGGAATTCCACGTCAACAACGGGACCGGTAACTCGAGCAACGCGCCCGTGAGTGTTCTGAGTCGTGGTTGTCATATTTTCTTAGCTCCCTGATGATGCGGAGGAAAGTGCATCGGCGCCGCCGACAATTTCACTAATCTCCTGGGTGATTTCGGCCTGACGAGCCTGGTTGGCTCGACGTGAAAGGTCTTTAATTAGTTCTTCGGCATTGTCAGATGCAGACTTCATGGCACGTCGACGAGCGGCGTGTTCACTGGCTGCACCTAACAACATTGAGGTGTAGATAATGTTCTCTACATAGCGAGGTAGTAGCGCATCAAGCACAGCTTCGGCGCTGGGCTCAAAGTCATAAAGTGGTAAGCCGCCGCCCTTAAGTTGCTCGATTTCCTGAGCAGGTGTGGCTTCAACAACATCAATCGGCAGAAGTTGACGCACGCGAACTTCTTGAACCGCCATGTTTAAGAAGTGTGTGTAAACAATGTGAATTTCATCTACGCCAACAGATTCTGAATCATTTAGGAAAGCCTCAAGAACTGCTTCGCCAACTTCTTTAGCATTTTCATAAGTTGGTTGATCGGTGAAGCCGGTCCACGACTTTACAATCGCACGCTCGCGGAACTTGTAATAGGCAAGTGACTTACGGCCAACCAAATAATGCGTTGGGGTAATTCCCCGCTCAAGAAGTAAGGCGTTAAGTGCTTCGCCTTCTTTGATTACTGCTGAGGAATACGCTCCGGCAAGGCCACGATCGGCAGTTATCAAAATAACGGCTGCGCGCTTTGGCGAATCATTTGGCGTGACTAACGGATGACTGCTGCTGCCATTGGAAACTGCAGACGAAATGGCGCGCAAAAGCTCTTGGGTGTACGGCAAAGAAGCATCAACGCGCTGTTGCGCCTTGACGATACGCGAAGACGCAATGAGTTCCATTGCCTTCGTAATCTTCTTGGTCGCCTTGACGGACTTGATCCGTCGTCGGTAAACCCTAAGTTGCGCGCCCACTTATGCCTGTACTCTCACGATCTGTGTATGGTCAATGTCAGACTCTTCCAATGCTTCAATTGCTGCATCATTGACTAGTACGTGACCTGCTGTTGTTGTGAACTGCTTCTTGAAGGTAGCGATTACGCCTTCTAGCGCAGTAATGGTCTCATCTGAAAGGTCAGTTGTTTCGCGAATGGTCTTTAGCAATTCACCATGCTTGAGTTCCACCGCTGCTAGGAATTCACCATCGAAGCGACGGATATCTTCAACCGCAACATCATCAAGATTTCCTGAAGTTCCAGCCCAAACAGAAACTGCTTCACGTTCCATTGACTGTGGCTGGTATTGCGGCTGCTTTAGCAACTCAACAAGACGCGCGCCACGCTCAAGCTGTGCCTTTGAAGCAGCATCAAGATCAGATCCGAATGCCGCAAAAGCCTCAAGCTCGCGGAACTGAGCAAGATCTAGACGCAGACGACCAGCAACTTTTTTCATTGCCTTTGGCTGAGCAGATCCACCCACGCGCGATACCGAAATACCTACGTTGATAGCCGGACGCACACCAGAGTTGAACAGATCAGACTCGAGGAAGCACTGGCCATCAGTGATCGAAATTACGTTGGTTGGAATGTAGGCAGAAACGTCATTTGCCTTAGTTTCAATGATTGGCAGACCAGTCATTGAGCCAGCGCCTAATTCGTTGGACAATTTTGCACAACGCTCAAGCAAACGCGAGTGTAAGTAGAAAACGTCACCTGGGTAGGCTTCACGGCCTGGCGGACGGCGCAGAAGTAGCGATACTGCACGGTAAGCCTCAGCTTGCTTGGAAAGATCATCAAACACAATCAAAACGTGTTCGCCCTTGTACATCCAGTGCTGACCAATGGCAGAGCCGGTGTAAGGAGCTAGGTACTTGAAACCTGCAGGATCAGATGCCGGAGCGGCCACGATTGTGGTGTACTCCATTGCGCCAAACTCCTCTAGCGCGCCCTTAACAGCAGCAATAGTTGAGCCCTTTTGACCGATTGCAACATAAATACATTTAACTTGCTTCTTTGGATCTCCAGAAAGCCAGTTTTCGCGCTGATTCAAAATTGTGTCTAGGGCAACGGCGGTCTTACCTGTCTGACGGTCACCAATGATTAGTTGGCGCTGTCCACGACCGATTGCAGTCATTGCATCGATTGCCTTGATGCCAGTAAGCATTGGCTCTTTAACTGGTTGACGCTGAACTACAGTCGGTGCCTGAGTTTCAAGGGCGCGACGACCTTCAGCAACAATTGGACCCTGACCATCAATTGGATTACCAAGTGGGTCAACTACGCGACCGAGGAAGCCATCGCCAACTGGCACAGAAAGAATCTCGCCAGTGCGCTTAACAACCTGACCTTCTGCAATCTTGGAACCATCGCCAAGAAGAACAGCACCAATTTCACGAACGTCAAGGTTTAGCGCCAGCCCTAGTAGGCCACCTTCAAACTCAAGTAGCTCATTAGTCATCGCCGAATGCAGACCTTCAACGCGAGCAATGCCGTCGCCAGTTTCAACAACATGGCCGACTTCTTCGCGAGAAGTGCCAGGTGCAAACGACTCGACATTGCGATCGATTGCTTCGCGAATCTCTTCCGGTTGGATCGAGAGTTGCGTCATAGTGTCCTGCTTTCTATTTCTTCTTGGATAATTAAAGTTTTCTTAAGCCAGTAACTGGCGTCTTGCCTGTTCTAGACGTGAAGAGATTGTGCCATCGATGACTTCCCCAGCAACATTTACTGAAATACCACCAATAACTTGGGAGTCGATAACAACATCAACGAGAATCTCGCGACTGTAGATTTTCGCTAATGCATTACCAATGCGAGTCTTTTGGTCTTGAGAAATTTCGATTGCTGATGTCACTGTGGCAACGATTAGACCACGACGACCTGCGGCAAGAGCCGAAAGTTCATCGAGGGCTGATCCAACACGACGTCCGCGGCGGTGACTGGTGAATTGCACCAACACACTCACGGTTGTGGCATTGGCCCGACCAGAAAGGAGATCGGTAACTAACTTCGCCTTGACTGAGGCCGCTGATGCAGAATCAGAAAGCGCCATCTGTAGTTCTGGCTCACCATCAACTAATCGGGCGAAGTAAAAGATTTCTTCTTCCACAACATCAATAACACCTTGAGCCTGGGCCGCAGCAAAAATTACTAGCGCTCCAGCCTGCTCAATTCCGGCAATCAAATCAGCTTCATTTGACCATCTTTGCGCCAGAACTGTTTTTATGACTTCGTGAGTCTCAGGAGAAATTTGGTTGCCCAAAAGTTCAGCTGCTACTGCTTGACGTTGTGCAACAGGTGCACCTGAGTCAGACAAATGACGACGCAAAGACTTTTCACCCTCAAGAAGGTTTGCCACAGCAAAAAGCTGCTCACCTACTAAAGGGTTAGTCAATTCAGTCAGAGACTGGTTGACCTTCTGTTGCGCGATTTGGCTAACTGATGACATTAGTGACTCGCTACCTGCTCTAGTTCCGCAATGAAACGGTCGACTACTGCTTTGGATCGCGCATCGTCAGCGAGTGATTCGCCAACAATTCGTGATGCCAATTCAGTTGCAGAAGTTCCTAAATCGCGTCGCAATTCAATGGCAATGCGAGCTCGGTCTGCTTCAAGCGAACCCTGAGCCGCAGCGGTAACAGCAGCCGCAGCAAGAGCTGCCGCTTTTTTGGCTTCATCAATAATTGATGTGCGTTCAGCCAAGGCACCATTGCGGATATCTGCTGCTTCTTTATTCGCAGAAGCAAGTGCCTCGCGATATTGCGCAAGCAATGAAGTCGCATCTTCCTGCAAATCTTCGGCGCGCTTAAGTCCACCTTCAATCTTCTCAATGCGCTCAGCAGTAATCACGCGCATGCGCGGCATTACAAACTTTGAGAACAAAATGACGATTATCAGAAAGGACAGGCCGCCCCAGATCATGTCTGCGAGCGCAGGCAATAAAACGCTGTGCTCGCTACCGGACTCTGGTGAGGCCTTTACCAAGTGGAACATAAACACTCCTAGAAAAAGCGGATAGGTTTAAAAGTTTCGGGCTGATTTAGGTGAACAAGAACCCAGCAACAAGACCGATTAGGGCTAGTGCTTCGGTGAAGGCAATACCTAGGAACATGTTAGTGCGAAGTACGCTCGTTGCTTCAGGCTGACGGGCCATACCCTCAAGCGCTTTACCAACTAGAAATCCGATGCCGATGGCTGGGCCAATAGCAGCAAGACCGTAGCCGATGACATTGATGTTGCCATTAATCTCAGCAAGAATCTGCATTATTTCTTCCTCTCGTTTTGCGAAAACTATTTTCGCGGGTTGTTTAGTGCTCCGCGCTCGTAGCGCCATCAATGTAGACGGCGGTTAGTAGCGTGAAGATGTATGCCTGCAGGAATGCCACAAGGACTTCAAACAAAGTGAATGCAAAACCCATAACGTATGAGGGAACTGCCACCAACTTCATGATGCCTTCGGAATCAAACAGAAAATAACTTGTTGCTGTAAAGAACAGTACAAGAAGTAAGTGGCCACTGATCATATTTGCAAGCAAACGGACGGTGAGCGTTACTGGGCGAAGAATGAAAGTAGAAATGAACTCGATTGGAGTTACGAGTATGTAGATAGGTGCTGGAACACCGGGTGGGAAAAGGTTGGTCTTTAAGTAGTGTCCAAGTCCATTTGCACGGATTCCCTCATAGTTGAAAATGATTGAGGAAATAATGGCCAGAAGAAACGGCAAGCCCACGACACTAGTGACTGAAATGTGCATGAACGGGATAATTCCGGTGATGTTAAAGGCAAATAGCAGCCAAAACATTGAGGTTAAGTAGACCGCATAGCGAGGTCCCTTATGCCCAAGAACTTCTTCGATAATGCTGTTTTGCACTAGGTCAACAGCCATCTCGCCGAGGTTTTGAATGCGGCTAGGAACAAAGCGGGTCTTGCTGAATGCAAGGATGAAGAATACGCACAACGCGGTGGTCATAAAAAGACCGATTGCATTTAGTCGACTTAGTTCGTAAGGGGTGTCCGCAAAGAAAATCGGTCCAGGGAAAAATTCCCCAATAGTCGGTGGCGCAAAGCCGTCACCACCCGATAGGTGTACACCGGCGAAAGCCCATAGGTTTGCACCCATAGTTAGCAAGCAACTCCCCAGATGGAATTCGGACTACTTACGACCGAAGCGAACATAAACAATGTAAAAAGAAGTGACGAACCCAAGCACAATTCCAATAGGCAAGAACACCCTTGAAGTATGTGCAAAATGATCTATCAGTGCCCCAAATCCGCCCCAAAAAATTGGTCCAGCTAAGAGACTGCTGATGGCTGACCACGCCATGTTTTCGCTCGGTCCCTCGTTCTTAAAACGATTGTCCGATTGGTCACTTGGAGTGTCGCCCATCGGGTAAGAGATTAGCACACAAAGTTGTACTATCGCTCGTCGGGCACTACATAAAGAACAGGGGCACTCGTGATCAATTTTGCCTCCAACATCAGCAGTCCAAACGTTGTGATCAACAGTGTCAAGAAGAGGGTCGGCTTGTCGTAGAAGGTTTGATTTCTCAGCCAGGCAAGTGCGCCCATGAGAACCACAATCTTTATCAGCCAGGAGAGATAAATTGCAACGCCTAGGACATTCTGCTTCGCCTTTGAAGTGAAAATTGCCACTGCGGCCGTCACAAAAAGGAATAACCCGGAGATTGCGCTGCCAACGACTGCACCCCATGCGCCCGGAATATCTGCGACAAGGAAAGCGAACACAACCGCCAAAATCGTCACGCCAAACCAAGCGATAAGCCCAATAGATAGTGCTCTTTTTGCTGCTTGCGCTGAAGTCATAACACTCATGATGCTTCCTTTGGAGGATTAAGAACCCAGACCACGAGGGTTGAACCTGCAACAGCGATACCGGTTATTGTCAGCCAGATTGGCACAAATGCGGTGCTAACTGCGCCAAACGCGACTAACGCTGTGAAGGCAGACATGATGATGACGGCTCGCTTTTGTCCATGTCCAAGGTCTAGGAGTCGGTGATGTAAATGTTCCTTATCAGGGGCAAACGGTGAGCGACCTCTTCTGGTTCGCCGCACGACTGCTAAGACCAAGTCCAACAGCGGGATTGCCAGAATCGAAAGTGGCAACAAGATTGGCAAGAACGCTGGAAGTAACGCACTGCCACTTAGTCCACCTGGATCAATTTGACCGGTAAGCATAATTGAAGATGCAGCCATCAAGAGGCCGATCAGCATTGAGCCCGTGTCGCCCATGAAAATTCGAGCCCGATACCAATTGTGTGGCAAAAATCCGACACACATACCTAAAAGTGCTGCAGAAACTAGGGTTGCTAAGGCTGCGCGCTGGTATCCATTTTGCACGGATAAGAAATACGAATAGGCAAAAAATGCACCCGCACCGATACCAACAATGCTGATTGCTAAACCATCTAGGCCATCAACCATGTTGACGGCATTAACACTTACCAATACGACTAAAACAGTCAAAAGCACAGAGGTCGTTGGATCAAGAATGAACGTTCCACCGATTGGCAGCCAGACCAATGTGATTCCTTGAGATGCCATCACGCCTGCAGCCAGAATCTGGCCCACCAACTTTGTCGGAGCATCTAAGGCAACTCGATCATCAACAACGCCGAGCAGAACAATGATTGCAACTCCAGTCAACAATGCGACAATTTGTCGATTGTCCGCAAAAATCGTTCGCATCAAAGGAAGGCGGCTAGCAAGGGTTACTGCAACACCCAACCCGGCCAACATGGCGATGCCACCCCAACGCGGAGTTGGGATGCTATGAACATCACGGTCTCGCACCTCGGCCATTGCGCCAAACTTAAATGCCATCACGCGTACAACTGGAGTAACTAAATAAGTGACAGCTGTAGCCGCGAGTAAACAAAGTAGATATTCGCGCATGTTCTTAAGGTTAAGTCTTAGCCGCGTGGGTATGCGGGAAATGCGTCTGTGAGTTCGCCAACTTCTGCCTTGATTGCAGCATGGTCAGTTGCTGAATCGGACTTAACTGCACGACTGATCAATTTAGCAATAGCGGCCATCTCGGTAACGCCCATCCCTTGGGTCGTTACCGAAGGTGT
>VFKC01000074.1 GCA_009885745.1 Actinomycetota bacterium | reverse complement strand
GCTAAAAATGGCGCCCGTTTCAATTCCGATTCATCTGCGTTGGGCAGATATGGATTTGTATGGGCATGTGAACAATGCAGTTTATGTTCGATACATGGAACAGGCTCGTGTTGAATTGCTCGCGGGGGTTGGATTTGAACCGACAATCGAAGGCCATGGTCAACTAGTCGCTCGCAATGAAGTTGATTATCTGACGCCACTGACTTACCAACTTGATCCCATCGAAATGCTTGTTGGGATTGAACACATTGGCAATACTTCTTACACGTTTAGTTACGAACTGCGTACTGGTGAAGTCGTGTACCTCCGAGCGAAAACTCGGATGGTTAGTTTTGATTTAGAAACTCAGCGCCCAGGTCGAATCCCGACGCCTTTGCGTGATTTCTTACTGTCCGTCCAAGCGGACTAAACCCAAAGCCAAAACTTCTCTACCTACCTAAGTAGATGTATTGACAGCAGCCTCTGCCACTATGCATAATCGAAGTGCTACCCGACGGTGTCAGGTAGAAGTGAACCGAGAATCCTGCCCTTTGGTAGGACGTCTCGGTTTCGCGTTTTTAAACCCAAAGCCAAACGCTGGAATTAGGGGACAGTTTCCCATTTTCGATAGCCATACTTGAACTGGCTAAAACGATTCCATCATTTTTACGCAAGCGAACAGGCTTGGTTCCTGTGTTCATAACACAACGGATTGCTCGAGCACCATTTCTGGCCGGCCTTACAAAACTGATAACAGATGCACGCCTACGGTCCCATTTAATCGGCGCAGTGCCATGAGTGATTCCGCCAAGAGCGTGTTGTTCGCGACGAATGCGAAGTGCCGTTTGCGTCAAAGTGAGCATGCTCTCGGCGTCACCATCTTGTGTGCTAGCAGTCAGTGCCGCCCAATTCTCTGGTTGTGGCAACCACAAATTTTCCCCAGTGTTAAAGCCTAAGGATTGCGATGAGTTATCCCAAGGAAGAGGCACACGACATCCATCACGTCCAACGCTTACCCCGCCAGTGTTATGAAAGGCAGGGTCTTGGCGTTGATCAGCCGGAATATCAAAAACTTCATCTAGCCCAAGTTCTTGTCCGTTATAGATATATGAACTTCCCGGAAGTGCAAGCATCGTGAGCAGGGCAGCCCGTGCGCGGCTAGCCCCAACCTTCAGATCTCTTGGAGATTTCCAATCGACTGTTTTTGTGATGTCCAGTGCCCCAGATTCAGTGCGAACCTTTTCATCTTGACCGATTATTGGCGCATAGCGAGTAACTGCTCGCCAGCAATCATGATTCTCAAGTACCCAAGTAGTTGGCGCGCCCATCACTGCATCAGCAGCAAGGGAATGCACAACGTTGTTCTTAATTTCTTTAGCATTCCAAGGCGCTGTCATGTAGCCAAAGTTAAAACCAGTGTGCAACTCATCAGGACGTAGATAACGTGCCGAGCGGGCTGCAGGACCAACCCAAATCTCACCAACAAATATTCGAGCAGGTTCATATTCATCTGCTACTGCGCGCCATTCACGCCAAATTTCATGAACACCATCTTGATCCCAATAAGGATTCAAGTGTGTAGGGTCACCGTCTTTTATTGGGGGACAATCAGGATATCCCTCTGCCTTTGCTAGTCCATGGCCAACATCGATCCGGATGCCATCAATGCCTCGATCAAACCAAAAACGTAAATGTCCACGAAATTCTGCGCGCACTTCTTGATTTTCCCAATCAAGGTCAGGTTGTGACTTATCGAAAATGTGTAGGTACCACCAACCGGTACCAACGCCTTGATCATCAGTGAGTTGGTCCCAAGCAGGTCCGCCAAAAATGCTGATCCAGTTGTTGGGCGGCAATGTGCCATTGGCCTGACCGCGCAGCAAATGGTATCTAGCCCAAGGACCATCTGCGTATCGAGCTTTTGCCGGCACACTCAAGTCATTTTCAACTTTGTGCGCAAGTGCCTCGATAAACCAAGGATGTTCCCAAGAGGTGTGATTTGGCACAATGTCACACATGATGCGCATACCCGCTTGATGGGTATCAGCAATTAGGCCTTCAAAATCAGCCAAAGTTCCAAAAATGGGATCAACATTGCGGTAGTCCGCAACGTCATATCCAGCATCCAGCATTGGGGATACGTAATGTGGGCTCAGCCAAAGTGCATCTACCCCAAGTTTGCTCAGGTAGGGGATTTGCCGGCGGATACCAGGGATGTCGCCAATGCCGTCACCGTTGCCATCAGCGAATGAACGAGGGTAAATCTGATATACGACAGCTTCACGCCACCACTCTGATTGCCTGTTCATGGATAAAGTTTGGCAGAGCCATGTTTGCGAATTGTTATCGGGTCGTGTCGGCTAACTATTCGGCATTAATTAGGCTGTCAGCCGCACTCACCAAGTAGCCCCAAAGTTGATCGCGCAAGGCAGGTGCTATTTCTAGTTGTGCCAAAGATGCAGACATGTGGTTAACCCAACGGTCCCGCGCATCCGAATTCACGACAAACGGCACATGGCGCATCCGAAGCCTTGGATGCCCACGCACCTCTTGGTAATTCTTGGGCCCACCCCAGTACTGCTCGAAAAACATAGTGAGGTGCTTGCGCGCTTCACTCAAGTCACCTTCTGGATACATGGGTCGCAAGACTTCATCTTGGGCGACGCCAACATAAAATCCATCAACTAATTTTGTAAAAAATTCCGATCCACCCACGAGTTCATAAAATGATTTCTCGTTGGCGCCTTCAGTAGTCTCAGTCATGTTCTATTGGCTACCTGAAGAAATTCTTGATTGATTAGCTACCCGAATGATTTCACCATTGCGCACATACCAAAGGACCCCATCAGCATCGCGAATCCTAGTGATGCGTAACCCAATTTCTTCAACATGGCCGATAGCCTCACCAACATCAACCAAGTCGCCAATTCCATACTGATCTTCCAGGATCATAAATATTCCAGCAAGGTAATCCTTAACCAGCGTTTGAGCGCCGATACCAAGAGCAACCCCAACTACGCCTGCTGAAGCCAGAATAGGTGCAACGTTAATTCCTACCATCGCCAAAATCGTGATGGCCGCAATTGCTGTTATCCCAACAGTGACAACGCTATGTAGAAGTTGGCTGACCGATTGCGCGCGCTGGTCACGGCGGATCGAATCACTAGCCGCATCGCCTGATGAATATGTACGACGACTTGCACGCACACTTACCGCTCTATGAGTAATTCGGTTTATTGCTCTATTGATGATGAAGCGAAGTACCAAACTCAGCGCAACTACGCCAGCAATCCGCAAGGGAGTGCCAAGAAACCAATCCCAAAACAAAAAGCCATCCATTAGAAATCCTCACTATTTTTCCCAACAGTGCAATTGTGCCTTATCTGGACTATTTGATGAACATTTAAAACGCCACGCTGGAAACGCCCATGGCCATAGGTTGACTATGACTTAACTTAAGCGCGGGCGTAAAGTATGAGTGTGACTAAAAAAATTCGCCAATCACTTTCCGTTATTTCAGCAACCCTAGTTATTGGTGCCACCACTTTGGCGCCAGCATTTGCCATGGGAGAAAAGCGTGATGACGGCGACGAGCCAGGTGCAGGTATCGGCATCTCACACTCAATCGTCCTGTTTTTCCTTGTGCCACTGGCAATTTCCGGCGTCATCGCTTTGGCTGTACTTGCTCCTGGTTGGACTAGTTCAGCACGCAAGGCAACCAAAAATGGATTCCTTGATGATCCAAACAGCGATCAATTAAGTTCTGGCCCCGAGCGCGCCAAACTAACTTACGAATAAAACCAGCTGTAAAAAACTTGAGTTAAGCCCCGTCAATAGCCTGACAACGAAGTGATCGCGCCACGCTGTCACGCAGTTCACGAATCAATCGAGTTGAACCAGCATCGTCGTCACTTGCTAAGAATGTATCTGACTTATCCAAGATTTCCTGTGATGCCATTAGTGAAGGATAAAAACCGCCAGTTATCGTCTGGGCAGTTTCATTAGTGCGAGTGCTCCAGATCTCGGGCAGCACAGCGAAGTACCTGTCAACAAATGCAGCAAGCAGTTCGCGTTGATCTGGTTGCGCAAATCCACCCACGGTTGCTGATAGCAGGGCGTTAGTTAAAGTATCAGAACTTAGCGCAGCGGCCCATGCGCGTTCCTTAGCTTCAATAGTTGGAATAGCGGCTCTGGCAACAGCAGCCTGACGTTGCCCAGTAGCAGTATTGTCTCGGGCCAATTCGGCATCAATAGCTGACTCATTGAGTTTGCCCAATGCGACTAGTCGAGATAGCAATGACCAGCGCAGATCAGTATCTACTTCTAGGCCCACAGGAAGATTTTTCCCCTCAAGCCATTCTGTTATTAGTGCAGTGTGCTCGTCAGTGCGCGCGATTGCATTGAGATTGCGCACAAAAGCCAATTGGTGATCTCCACCAGGCTCAGCATTAGGTAACTGTGATTTGATTGTGGCGAATAATTTGTCACGATAATCTGCACGCTTTGTTGGCGCACCGAATTGCTCAATAGCTGAACGGCCTTGAAGCAAGATTTGCTGTACTACCCCTATTTCCATCTCGAGGAAATCGGTGTTTGCAATAAGTGCCAGATATTCGCTGGTCTTTAATTCACCATCGCGAGTCATATCCCATGAGGCTCCCCAAATGAGTGAGCGTGCGACTCCGTCTGTGATTTTGCCAAGCCCAGCGACAGCCGTTTTAGATGAGTGCTCATCAAGTCGGATTTTTGCAAATGTTAAATCTTCATCGTTGACCAAGAGCAACTCAGCAACTGGTTTTCCAACCAGTTCAGGCACTTCGGTGCGAGCACCGTCTACGTCGATTTCAACAGAATCTGTGCGAACAATTGAATTTCCAACAGTGTTGTAGAGCCCAATGCGGATTCGATGAGGTCGTAAGATTTGCGAGACGCCCTCTGGCGCAACTGGCGGCTCTTGCAAAACTGCCCCAGCAGAATAAACCCCATCTGATGT
>VFKC01000030.1 GCA_009885745.1 Actinomycetota bacterium | reverse complement strand
GATGGTTTGACTCTAGATTCTCCTGTGGGAGAGCGCGGAGTGAGATTGAGTGGTGGCCAACGTCAGCGACTTGGCTTAGCTCGTGCACTTTACACTCGACCAAAACTTTTGGTTTTGGATGAGGCAACCAGTGCACTTGATTCAGAAACTGAAAACACGATTAACAAGGTGCTACAAGAACTTGCCGGAAGTGTCACGTTGATTACGATCGCACACCGGCTCGCGACTGTGCGCAACGCCAACACTGTTGTCTACATAGAAGATGGTCAGATTAGAGCAACTGGGTCATTCGAAGAGGTCCGAGCCGCTATTCCTGGCTTTGATAAGCAAGCAAGTCTTTTGGGTCTCTAGCCCGAATTAGGGCGCAAATACACATCTTCACTTAGGGTCTAAGTAGTCTAAGAGGGCCGATTTCAAAGGGGACAGTCAAGTATGCGCATTGCCATCGTTTGGCCTTGGTTTCGCACTCTCGGACATCTATATGGGCGCGAATTGGAAAAACTAGGTCATGAAGTTTTACTGGTCACCAGCCAACGACATTTTGCTGGGGGCGAATATGGACAAGTCGATGAAGTGATTGCAACACAAGTTGGATTTGTTAAAAGCATCAAATCAATTCGGTCCGCGCGTTCAAAACTAAAAGCCTTCAATCCTGATGTGATTATCGTTGAAGATGTGTATTCCCATCCAATCTGGTGGGCTGCCAGATTATTTGGCGTGCCGCTCATCGGATCCATTCATGACCCAATGCCACACGATGAGAACCACACTCGCAAAGGGTTGCGTAAATTGGTTTCAAGTATCCAAAACTTCGGGATGGACGCAACGATTTACTACAGTGAATCTGCCTTGAGAGAGGCAAAAGAGTTTGGTATTCGCAAAAATAAGCCTGCATATGTGTGGCCACTGATCTCGGAAATGCCAGATAATTTGGTAACCGAGACTCAACAAGTTCGTCGTGGTTTTGCGATGATTGGTCGCTGGTCGCATTACAAGGGTTTCGACATTGGTCTACAAGCTTGGCAAGCACTTCCCGATGAAACTCGCAAAGCGCATCCGCTAGAAGTCTGGCAACGTATTGGTAGCTCAACACCCCCTTTCGCAGATCCTTCTTTGGTCTGGCATTCAGATGGATTCGAGTGGCAAGAGATTTCTGAGATGTTATCTCGCATTAAGTACGTTCTGCTTCCGTATCGAAGTGCATCGCAAAGCGGCGTTCAAGTTCTAGCTCAGCAATGTGGTGCGAGGGTGATTTACACCGATCTTTCCGGTCTAGCGGAATTCGCTGTTGCTGGGGATGTCGCTGTTTCTGGAACCGAGGTGAAAGCCTGGCGTGAAGCGATGTTGGCCTCATCAACCGAGCCAACTTATGAGTCTGATCCGGTAACTTTTGCGTCCCGAGGATTTTCAGGCAAACTTGCACAGAGCGTTCTGGACATGGGTTCGTTAGTCAGTGGCAAATCGGCCTAGGCTAAATGATGTGCGATGGCACAAATTTTCAAATCATAGTTAGGAAGCAATTGTGGAATCTCGTGAAGGTCGTGACACCAACGAGGAATATGAAGGAGGCAATCTCGATAACCAATTTCGAGATGGCCGTGAAGACTTTCTCCACAATTATTTAAGTCACGAATTAACTAGCGAGTCTGACACCGACGAAGACGAACTCGCCGAAGAGCGTCAGCAAGACGAATATCTGCAGGCCGATCTTACCCAGAAGTCATACACTGACTTCAAGCAAATTGAAGAGTTGCTCAACGCTCGCTGGCCAGAAACAAAAATCGAACCAAGTCTTTCCAGAATCAGCAGGCTTGTTTCATTTCTGGGTGATCCACACTTGGCCTACCCAGTCATTCATGTCACTGGGACTAACGGCAAGACATCAACTTCCCGAATGATTGAATCACTGTTGCGTGAATTAGGCCTAAATACTGGTTTAACAACGAGCCCACATCTGCACGATGTAAGTGAGCGAATTCGCCTAAATGGCCAAGCAGTTACGTCAGAGCGATTTGTCCAGGCATATGACGAACTAGAGCCGTACATTGCCATGGTCGATGCAGAAAGTATCGCCGAAGGCGGACCAGCTATGTCATTTTTTGAAGTTATGACGGGTATGGCTTTTTCCATCTTTGCGGATGCTCCAGTGGATGTTGCAATAGTTGAAGTTGGCATCGGTGGAACATGGGATGCCACAAGTGTTGTTGAACCCGCAGTCAGCGTGGTTACTCCGATCGGGATAGATCATGTAGAGCATCTCGGTGGCACTATTGAATCGATTGCCACCGAAAAAGCTGGAATTATTAAGGCAGGTTCCATCGCAGTTCTAGCTCATCAATCTCCCGAGGCAGCTGAAGTCCTAATTAAGCGTGCGATTGAAGTGAGTGCAGTAGTCGCTCGTCAAGGAGTGGAATTCAAAGTTATTGATCGCCAACTGGCAGTAGGGGGACAGGTAGTAACCCTTGAAGGAATAAATGGCACGTACCCAGAAATTCTTATTCCGCTTTATGGAGTGCACATGGCTGCGAATGCCTCACTCGCGCTAGCCGCAGTTGAAGCATTTTTTGGTGGAAACCATCAATTAAATGAAGATTCCATTCGTCGAGGTTTCGCTACTGTGACATCTCCAGGTCGCCTCGAGGTCGTGCGTAGAAGTCCGACCGTAATTGTGGATGCCGCGCACAATCCCAATGGTGCCGAAATTTTGGCACTAGCGCTACAAGAATCATTCACATTCGATTTCATCGTTGGCGTTGTGTCGGTCATGGGTGACAAGGATGTTGCTGGAGTGCTCGAAGCTCTTGAACCTGTGCTGAACGAAATAGTTGTGACATCAAATGGAACCGATCGAGCGATGCCCGCTGAAGATTTATTGGACCTCGCCAATCAGATTTTTGGTCGCGAGAGAGTTCACATCGAACTAAAACTTTCTGGTGCTATTGATCGCGCAATAGAGATTGCAGATGCATCTGGTTCTACTGGTGTTGGTGTTGTCGTAACCGGTTCAGTTGTCACCGCGGCGCGCGGCCGCGCATTACTCGGACACATGACGGCTTAAGGATTCTTGAATGAAAATTATGGGCAGCGCGCTCCTTGTTTTTCAAGCGATAGTTTTAGGACTTGCCATCCCTGTATCTGTCGTGATCTACAACGTCGATAAGTCATTTGCTCTTTGGAGCACTTTTTCGCTGATGATTCTGTGCATTTTGGCAGTTGGTGGAGTACGCCGAGATCGCCGCACTGCAATTACTACTGGTGTCGCAGTACAGATCATCATTATCGGAGTCGGATTCTTTAATCGCCCACTTTTGTTCCCAGGAATATTATTTGCATTTATTTGGGCAATGGCGATAAATCTTTCCGCGAAAACCGATGCTGCTATTCAAGCTCGGGCTCAACAAGCCCAGTCTGGGCAGATAAGTTAAGCGGATTCAAAAAAGGGCAATTGCCCCATAAGATAGTGAATATGTCTGAACGTACCCTTGTTTTAGTAAAGCCCGATGGTGTTGCACGTGGCCTAGTCGGCGAAGTCCTTGCTCGAATTGAGCGTAAGGGTTTTTCAATTGTGGCACTTGAAATGCGCACGCTTGATAGGGCCACTGCCCAGACTCACTACGGTGAGCACGAAGGTAAGCCTTTCTTTGCGGGTTTGGTTGAGTTCATTACTAGTGGTCCACTTGTCGCAGCGGTAATCGAGGGACACGAAGCTATCGCACAGTGGCGCTCAATGATGGGTGCGACAAATCCTGCTAGTGCTGCTCTTGGCACAATCCGCGGAGATTTTGCGACCGAAATGCACTTGAATGTATCTCATGGATCAGATTCAACTGAATCCGCCGCTCGAGAAATCGCCCTGTTCTTCCCGAATCTTTAGGAGTCATTATGTCCGTCCAGTCAGTATTCCCCGCGCTGGAGCGGTTGCTTCCACTAGTTCAAAAGCCGGTTCAGTATATCGGTGGCGAATTGAACGCAGTGGTAAAGCCGTGGGATGACGTCACAGTCCGCTGGGTATTGATGTACCCAGATGCTTATGAAGTTGGTATCCCTAATCAGGGCGTACAAATTTTGTATGAAGTGCTAAACGAGCGAATGGACACTCTTTGCGAGCGTTCCTATGCAGTTTGGCCAGATCTTGAAAAACTAATGCGCGAAAACAATGTGCCTCAGTTCACTCTTGAATCACATCGTCCAGTTGGGGCTTTCGACGTATTTGGTTTGTCGTTTGCAACCGAACTTGGCTATACAAATATGCTTACCGCCATTGATCTTGCGGGGATTCCAATTCATTCAGTAGATCGTGGTGACAACGATCCAATTGTTGTCGCAGGTGGACACGCAGCATTTAACCCTGAAGCAGTAGCTGACTTTATCGATTGTGCAGTTATGGGAGATGGCGAACAGGCCGTTCTAGCAATGACTGACATCATTGCTGACTTTAGACGTAACGGAAGCCCTGGCGGTCGTGAAGAATTGCTACTTCGCCTAGCCAAGGCTGGAGTTGTTTATGTACCTAAGTTTTACGATGTCGAATATCATGAAGACGGTCGCATCCGAAGAGTGGCGCCAAACCAACCCGGTGTGCCATGGCGAGTAGCGAAGCACACTGTCATGAATTTAGATGAGTGGCCCTATCCAAAGGCTCCACTAGTTCCGTTGGCCGAAAGTGTCCACGAGCGCATGAGCGTTGAGATTTTCCGTGGCTGTACCCGCGGTTGCCGCTTTTGTCAGGCAGGCATGATTACCCGCCCGGTCCGCGAGCGATCAAAGACAACGATTGCTGAGATGGTAAACAACGGACTTGAAAAAACTGGTTACGAAGAGATCGGTCTACTTTCACTTTCCAGCGCTGATCATAGTGAGATTGCTGAAATTGCCAAGGGATTAGCCGATCAGTACGAAGACACTCAAACTTCCTTGTCACTTCCGAGTACTCGAGTTGATGCATTCAACATTGACCTCGCGAATGAATTGTCGCGCAACGGTCGGCGCAGTGGCTTAACTTTTGCTCCCGAAGGTGGCAGCGAGCGTATCCGTAAGGTCATCAACAAGATGGTGACTGAAGAGGACTTAGTGCGTACGGTTACCACCGCTTATGCTGCGGGCTGGCGTCAAGTGAAGTTGTACTTCATGTGTGGTTTGCCAACTGAAGAAGATGAAGATGTCTTACAAATTGCTCGATTGGCTCACGAGGTAATCAAAGCTGGTCGCGAGGTAACAGGTCGTAAAGACATTCGTTGTACCGTTTCAATCGGTGGTTTCGTGCCTAAGCCGCACACCCCATTCCAGTGGGCCGCGCAACTAGATCACGCCACAACTGATTCACGGCTAAAGAAATTGCGTGATGCCATTCGCGAAGACCGCGCTTATGCCAAGTCAATTGGTGTGCGCTATCACGACGGCAAGCCTGGAATTGTAGAAGGCTTGTTATCCCGTGGAGACCGTCGCGTTGGTCGAGTCATTGAGCAGGTATGGCGTGATGGTGCGCGTTTTGACGGTTGGAGCGAACACTTTAGTTACGACAATTGGATGAAGGCGGCCGAAGTTGCGTTAGCAGACATGCCAGTGGATGTCGATTGGTACACAATTCGTGAGCGTGAACTTTCTGAGGTTTTGCCATGGGATCACTTAGATTCCGGTCTTGACAAAGAATGGCTTTGGGAAGATTGGCAAGATGCGCTAGCTGAGGTCGAAGTTGAAGACTGTCGCTGGACTCCATGTTTTGACTGTGGCGTTTGCGATCACATGGGAACTGAAATTCAAGTTGGCCCAACAAACACAGTCATGCTACCTATGCCAGTTATTCCATCAAAGGTAACAGTTTCTAGTGAATCGTGATCCAGGTCGCGAAAATATCCCTGCAGTTCAAAAATTGCGCATTCAACATGCCAAACGTGGACCGTTGAGATTTTCTTCACATCGCGATTTCCAACGAGCATTTGAGCGCGCTTTGCGTCGCGCTCGTGTGCCGATGGCTTACAGTTCCGGGTTTTCACCACATCCCAAGATTTCCTACGCCAACGCTGCCCCCACCGGGGTAGCCAGCGAAGCCGAATATGTCGAAATCGGTGTTGTTGCACCGTGTGACCCGGTCAAGTTGCTAGCCGTATTAAACGATGTTTTACCACCAGGGCTGGACATTGTTGATGTAGTTGAAGCAGTAACCCCTGATTTTGTTGCCCGGTTAGAGGCAAGTCACTGGCAAATCGAACTTCCTGACCTTTCGTTTGCTGACTTGTCTGCTGCAGTTGAAAAATTCCTTAGCCAAGAAGAGGTTTTGGTTGAAAGACTGACTAAATCTGGAGTCCGAACCTTCGATGCACGACTTGCCGTAATCCGCGCAGAGGTATTCGAGGGACCAGAGTGTGCCATACTTGCCGTAGTTGTACGACACGGAGTTCCGTCCGTACGACCGGACGATGTTCTGGCAGCTCTAACAAAAGTTGCGGACCTCGCTGCGATGATTCCTCCAAGAATTACTCGTTTGGCGCAGGGTCCCTTGCTTGAAGATGGTTGGTCCGTAGGCGATCCTTTCGCTTTAGACCGAGCCACCCAAGTGTGAGCCCGACAACGTCGCTACATAGGCTTTTGCGTCTCTCGAGGCGTGGGTGATCGCTCACCGTTGCACGCGTGCAAGGTGAGTCTGATAGGAGAACGACAAACATGTCGAACAAAGAATCAACGGAATCAAACGAACCAACGACGGCTTCAGGCCGTCCTCGCCGCCGCGCAGCAGGTAGACCAGCTGGCCCACCTGTTGAGGTAGTTGCTGCGAGCGCCCCAGCGCAAAAGGTCACTGCGAAAAGCGATGACAAGACGCCAGCGAAAAAGGCAACTAGTTCGCGACCAACTCGTGCGGCTAAAACTTCAACGACCAAGCAAGAAGTTGCCGACATTCAACCAACTAATGAATCAAGCGAAGAAAAGCCGGTAAAGCGTCCAGCAAAGAAAGCTGCTGTTGCTGTTCCAATTTTCCAAGCTCCAGCAACAACTGTTGCGCCAGCAAAACGTGCGCCCGCGAAGGCAAAGGCTGAATCAGCAAGTCAAGAAGATGCCGCTAGCGACAAGCCAGCTAATGCTCGTTCGACTAATGCGCGCAAAAGTGCTCAGAGTGCCGGCGATGGTGTAGCAAAGAAGACTGCTAACAAGCGTCCAGTCAAAAAGGCTTCAGCTCGCGATGGTGATGAATCCACGAATGATTCAAATGAAGACTCTGATGGCGATGACAATAACGCAGATGTTGACGGCGAAGGTGGCGATGCTCGCAATGGCCGCCGCCGCTCTCGCCGTGGGGGACGTAACCGCAATAAAGGTCGTGCTGCTGGTTCAACTAATGGTGATGAAGAGAATGAAGATTCAGAAAATCTGGCAGACGGCGATAACTCAGGCGCTGAGAGTGAAGAAGAGTCAACTGAATCAACTTCGGCACGCAGCCGCAGCCGTAAGCGCACTCGCGATCGCAGCAGTGATGACGAATCAGGCTCAACTCGGGTAGAGGCAAAACGCGCTCGCCGCACTAATGACCGCAGCAACGGTCGCCGCCGTGCACCAATTTTGACCGAATCAGAATTCCTTGCTCGTCGCGAAAATGTTGAGCGAGTTATGGTGGTGCGCCAGCTTGGTGCCCGCACACAAATTGCAGTACTCGAAGATGGCGTATTGGTTGAGCACTACATCAACCAATCAAGTAGCGGCTCTTTAATCGGCAATGTTTATTTAGGTCGGGTACAAAACGTCCTGCCAGGCATGGAAGCAGCATTCGTTGACATAGGCAAGGGTCGCAACGCGGTTCTTTATGCAGGTGAAGTCAATTGGGATACTGCTGGAACAGATGGACAACCAAAACGAATTGAGACTGCGCTCAAATCTGGTGACGCCGTTTTAGTCCAGGTGACTAAGGATCCTGTTGGGCAAAAAGGTGCTCGCCTAACGAGCCAAATTTCGTTACCAGGGCGCTTCTTGGTCTATGTGCCCAATCACCCGATGACTGGCATTTCTCGCAAGTTACCAGATCGCGAGCGCTCACGTTTGAAGACAATCCTTCGACAGGTTGTACCTGCAGATGCCGGCGTTATTGTTCGAACAGCAGCAGAGGGTGCAGCTGAAGTTGATTTACAGGTTGACGTTTCGCGTCTAGCCGCGCAGTGGATAGACATCGAAGAGAAGTCAAAATCAATGAATGCTCCGGTGATGCTTTACGGCGAGCCAGATATTTCCATCAAGGTTGTTCGTGACATTTTCAATGAGGATGTTAAGAAACTAATCGTCTCAGGTGATGATGCTTGGGACATTGTGAACCCGTATGTAACTTATGTAGCTCCAGATCTTGCAGATCGAATGGAAAAGCATGTTGGCACCGATGATGTATTTGCAACATTTCGAGTTGACGAACAATTGGCCAAGGCGCTTGATCGCAAAGTATTCCTACCTTCAGGTGGCTCACTTGTCATTGACCGCACTGAAGCAATGACCGTTGTTGATGTGAATACTGGCAAGTTCATTGGTCAAGGTGGAAATCTTGAACAGACTGTCACCAAGAATAATCTTGAGGCTGCCGAA
Organism: Actinomycetota bacterium; assembly: GCA_009885745.1. Classification (GTDB taxonomy): domain Bacteria; phylum Actinomycetota; class Actinomycetes; order S36-B12; family UBA5976; genus UBA5976. The sequence goes on along the minus strand of VFKC01000030.1, from coordinate 8,311 downwards.
GAGATTGTTCGTCAATTGAGATTGCGCGACATCGGCGGAATCATCGTGATTGACTTTATCGATATGGTGCTTGAAAGCAACCGTGATCAGGTTATTCGTCGATTGATTGAATGCCTTGGTCGTGATCGCACTAAGCATCAGGTAGCTGAAGTTACCTCACTGGGACTCGTTCAGATGACTCGCAAGCGCATCGGTGCTGGTTTGCTAGAGGTATTTAGTGAGCCGTGTGACCATTGCAATGGTCGCGGGGTAGTCATTCATACTGACGGCCAAGTTCATACGCAAGCCGTTCAAGAGCAACCCAAGAGTGAAAAGACTTCTGCTTCAGCCAGTAAAGGTCGCCGTGGTAAAAAATCTGTACTGACGGCCACTGCAGCCGATGACACTAAAGTAACTGCGCAAAAAACGCCTAAAAATAGGGGTAAAAAGCGTGTTGTGCTAGAAATGTTCGAGCCGCCACCACCGATTGATAGCCTCGGCTTTTAATCTCAGTTTGACCCAAACCCCCATTAAACAATAGTCTTATGAGGCTTACGCCGTAGGGATTTTCCCCATAAGCAGTGAAATCAAGGAGATACATCGTGTACGCGATCGTTCGTGCTGGTGGACGCCAGGAGAAAGTTGCCGTTGGCGACCTAATTACCGTAGACCGCGTGGTTGCAAAGCCAGGGGAAACTCTAACTTTGAAAACCCTCTTAGTAGTAGATGGTGCAACAATCACCTCTGCAGTTAAGGAACTCGAGGGCGTAATTGTGACTGCCGAAGTTGTTGAACACAACCGCGGTCCAAAAATCGAAATTCTTCGTTACAAGAACAAGACTGGATACCGTCGTCGTCAGGGTCACCGTTCTGACCTAACCGACCTGCGTATTGTCGCCATTGGTGACGCGCCAGTTGCTAAGAAAGCTCCTGCAAAGAAAGCAGCCGCCAAGAAGGTCGCTGCTACAGTCGAGGCTTCTGTTGAAGCCCCTGTAGTGGATGTCGTTGAAGCGGTTGAAACTACAACAACTGAGAACGAGGCATAAAAAATGGCTCATAAAAAGGGTGCCTCCAGCACCAGAAACGGCCGCGATTCCAACGCTCAACGTCTAGGCGTTAAGCGTTTCGGCGGCCAGGTAGTTAGCGCTGGCGAAATCATTGTTCGTCAACGCGGAACCCACTTCCACCCAGGTCTCAATGTTGGCCGTGGTGGCGATGACACATTATTTGCTTTGGCTCCAGGCGCAGTTCAATTTGGTACTCACCGTGGCCGTCGCGTAATTAACATCGTTCCCGGGGAATAACCCGTAATCATTTTCTTAAAAAAAGCGGGCCCGAGTTCGGGCCCGCTTTTTTCTTTTACAATCAATTAAAGAGGCTAGTTAAGGAGTTCTCATGGCAACGTTCATTGACCGAGTAGTCCTTCATGTCCAAGGTGGAAATGGTGGACATGGTTGTTCATCTGTTCACCGCGAAAAATTTAAGCCTCTTGGTGGTCCTGATGGTGGCAACGGCGGCAATGGCGGCGATGTAACTCTTGTTGTTGACACCTCTGTGACAACGCTTATTGATTTCCACCGAATCCCTCATCGTTCTGGCGGAAACGGTCGCCCAGGTCAAGGTGATCACCGAAATGGGGCAGCAGGGGAACATTTAGAACTGCACGTTCCCGAAGGAACTGTTGTGTCGCTTGCTGATGGCACGTTACTTACCGACCTTGTGGGAGAAGGTACCCGCTTTGTGGTGGCTGGTGGCGGTCGAGGTGGCCTAGGCAACGCATCACTGGCTTCCACTCGACGAAAGGCACCAGGCTTCGCCCTGCTTGGCGAACCAGGCGCGGCGCGCGATGTTGTACTGGAACTTAAGACGGTCGCTGACGTAGGACTTGTCGGTTTCCCAAGTGCTGGCAAATCATCGCTGATTGCCTCAATGTCTGCTGCCCGCCCAAAGATTGCCGATTACCCATTCACCACCCTTGAACCAAATCTGGGAGTTGTTCGTGCCGGGGAGATGGTATTCACTATGGCCGATGTTCCTGGACTTATTCCAGGTGCTAGCCAAGGTAAAGGTCTTGGCCTTGAATTTCTGCGTCACATTGAACGCTGTGCAGCTCTCGTTCACGTGCTTGATTGTGCAACTTTGGAATCAAATCGGGATCCGCTTAAAGATCTTGATGCCCTTGAACATGAACTAGAGCAGTACGGCGGTCTACAAGATCGTCCTCGAGTAGTTGTTTTGAACAAGACTGATTTACCTGAAGGTCGCGACATGGCAGAGATGGTTTTGCCTGATTTACATGCTCGCGGCTACAGCACATTCTTAGTGTCGGCAGTAAGCCGCGAAGGCTTACGCGAACTTGGGTTTGCGCTGGCTCAAATTGTGATGGATGCCCGGGCAGCAAAGGCAGTTGTAGATGCAGCTCGCCCACGCATCACAGTCACGCCAAAAGCGATTGATGACACTGGCTTTTCGGTATCGGCAGAACGCTTTGGGGAAAACGAGTATCGTTTCCGGGTGCGTGGCGAACGTATTGAACGTTGGACGCGTCAGACAGACTTCTCAAACGATGAAGCCGTCGGATATTTGGCTGACCGCTTGGCTCGTGCAGGTGTTGAAATTGAATTAATTAAGGCCGGCGCAGTTGCAGGTAGCGAAGTGGTAATTGGTGATGGCCTAAATGCAATCATCTTCGATTGGCAACCAACAGCCGGGGACTTGCACATCGGTCCTCGTGGAACTGATTCACGACTTGTTGAAGATAATCGCCCACGAGCCTATGAGCGTCTGGCAGAACGTCGTGCACGCGCGGCACATGTGAGCGATGAAGAATTATTGGAGCAGGCGCGCACCGAGATTCTCACAATTGAGTCTGGTGAGGTGCAAGACTATTTAGGTGATGACGGTGAGGACTGACCTGCTCAATGCCAAGCGCATTGTTGTAAAAGTTGGCTCTTCTTCGCTGACTACCAGAGTCGGTGGGTTGAACACTGATCGAGTGCATGAACTCGTCCAAGCCATAGCGAATAGGCACGGCACAGGAACTCAAATAGTTCTAGTGTCATCAGGGGCGATTGCAGCAGGTTTGGCGCCACTAGGTTTGCAATCCCGACCAACGGACCTTGCAACCCAACAAGCTGCAGCAAGTGTAGGACAGTCGTTACTAGTTGCCCAATACGCTTCAGCCTTTGCAACGCACGACATCACAGTGGGTCAAGTTTTATTGACAGCGCAGGATGTTTTGCGTCGTGCGCATTACCGAAATGCACAACGTGGCTTGAATCGCTTGCTAGAGCTTGGGGTACTTCCAATCGTTAACGAAAATGACACGGTTGCCACTGATGAAATTCGTTTCGGGGACAATGATCGACTCGCTGCACTTGTTGCTCATGTTGTTCAAGCCGATGCTTTAATTCTGCTATCTGATGTGGATGGGCTTTATGACGGTCCGCCGTCAGAGAGTGGATCTTCGCTTATCCCATTAGTCACTGACTTTGCTCATCTTGATGCAGCGACAATTGGTGGCACTGGGTCGCAGGGCGTTGGGCTTGGCGGGATGACGACCAAAGTTGAAGCGGCCCGGATTGCTACCTCTGCGGGTATTCCAGTGGTGTTGACATCCACTGCAAATGCAGATCTTGCCTTGTCTGGACAAAATGTGGGAACCCTTTTTCAGGCTGGGCAAAACAAGGTGCCGAATCGGTTGTTCTGGTTGACATACGCCACAAAGCCACAAGGGCAAATTGTGATAGATGATGGTGCTGTCGACGCGTTGGTCGAACGTCGTATGTCACTGTTGCCCGCGGGCATCGTTTCAGTTAGCGGAGCATTTGTTGCAGGAGATCCTGTCGATGTGTGTGCAACAAGCGGAGAAACCATTGCCCGAGGCATCGTTTCATTTGATGCAGAGGAACTTCCAGAATTGATTGGCAAAAAAACTTCCCAAATTTTGCAAGAGCTTGGCGTGGGTTTTGATCGTGAAGTTATCCATCGCGATGATTTAGTTTTTATCGACGCTTAGACTTGAGTAAAGGAGTGATGAACATGTCTAATGAACGTGAGTTAGTTCTTGAAGCAGCTCAGGCTGCCAAGATGGCGACGTCACAACTAGCCAATTGCACCCGTTCGCAAAAAGACTTTGCGCTAAGCGCTATGGCTGATGCACTTGTTCAACATGCTGGCATCATCATCCAAGCGAATGCGATTGATGTAGAAGCAGCGAAGAAGTCGGGTACCGATCCTGCAATCATTGACCGATTAACACTCAATCAAGCTCGAGTGGAAGATGTTGCTCAGGGCCTTCGAGCAGTAGCCGAACTTCCAGACCCAATTGGCGAAGTCGTGCGTGGATACACCTTGCCTAACGGCCTTGAGGTGCGCCAGTTGCGGGTGCCAATGGGTGTTGTCGCGATGATTTTTGAGGCACGACCAAATGTGACTGTTGATGCAGCTGGGCTGTCTCTCAAGAGCGGCAACTGTGTCATTTTGCGAGGTTCATCATCTGCGCACAATACGAATGTCGAATTAGTGGCTGTTATGCGAGCAGCACTTGTTGACACGGATGTGCCTGTTGATGCAATCCAACTTGCCCCAGGCACAACACATGAAGCTGCTCGACACTTGATGACAGCCCGAGGCCTTGTTGATGTGATCATTCCACGTGGCGGCGCTGGGCTTATCAATTCAGTGATCAATGATTCGACTGTTCCAGTAATTGAAACAGGCGTTGGTAATTGTCATGTTTATGTTGATGAGTCAGCGGATCTAGATATGGCTGTTGAAATTGTCATGAACTCAAAAACTCAGCGCGTGAGTGTGTGTAACGCGGCGGAGACTGTTCTGGTTCACCGCGGTATTGCAGCAGAATTTTTGCCACGTCTGATGAAAGCTTTTCGTGAAGCGGGTGTAACTGTGCACGGCGATGCCACTATGGGGGCATTTGCCGCTGACTCTGGAACACAGTTTGCTGTTGCCACAGATGAGGACTGGGGTGACGAGTACTACAGCTTGGACATCGCTGGCGCCGTCGTTGATGACATTGATGCCGCTATCGCACATGTTCGCAAATGGTCAACTGGTCACACTGAGTCGATCGTCTCGCGCTCACAACCAGCCATTAGGCAATTCACGAGTGGGCTTGATTCCGCAGTCATAATGGTCAATGCTTCAACCCGTTTCACAGATGGTGCTGAGTTCGGATTTGGCGCCGAAATTGGAATATCAACACAAAAGCTCCACGCTCGCGGACCAATGGGTCTAAGCGAATTAACCACCACGACTTATATTGTGACTGGTAATGGTCATGTGCGTGGCTAATCAAAAAGGTAGGCTATAACTATGGAATCTTTACCTTGGTGGGGTTTTGGCCTTGTCACGTTTGCGATTTTGTCGCTCGCCCTTTTCGTCGTGACGAGATTTAATCAAGATCGATAACCTAATGCGCATTGGCATACTCGGTGGCACTTTTGACCCTATTCATGTTGGGCATTTGATTGCTGGTAGCGAAGTTCATACAGCTTTGAACTTGGACACCGTAGTTTTTATGCCCGCAGGACATCCGTGGCAAAAAGATGAGCACAAGATTTCATCTGCACAAGACAGATTTGAAATGGTTAAGCGAGCAGTCGCTGCGGATAACCGCTTCACAGTAAGTGATTTAGAAATCAAGAGAAGTGGACCAACCTACGCAATTGACTCGGTAGAGATATGGCAAAAAGAAAATCCAAATCATGAAATCTTCTGGATTGTCGGTGCTGATGCGCTACTAGGTATGACAACTTGGCATCGGTGGGAAGAATTTCTAGAACTAGTTACAGTAGTTTCAGTCAATCGACCTGGGCTGGACCACACTGAGGTGCCATTTAATTTCTTAAGTGTCCAAATGCCAGAGGTGCGAATTTCAGCAACCCAGTTGCGCCAACGCTTTGGGCAAGGAATCGAATGTAAGTATCTGGTTCCTGATTCGGTAATTGATTATATTTTTGTAGAAAATTTGTATAAACAGTGAGAAGAATTCCGACTTTTTTGCGATGGCTTGTTTTTGGACTCCTCGGGATAGCGATATTTACCCTAATTTTTTTGATCAAGGGAGATGGTCAACCAGCCACGTTGCCTCCGTACATAACAGCGACACCAACTTCAAGCGAAAGTCCGGTTGAACCCACACTTGAAGTTAATAACCTGCTAATTACTTTGGCGGACGATAACCGACGAGTAGTTGGAGGGTTCATCGCAGTTCACAATCAAGAGTTATCGCAATTGCGGGTCTTTAACATTGATTCACGAACAGGGTTGGATGTTGATGCTCAAGATGTGCTGCGATTTCGCGATGCAGGGTTTGAGTCTTCGGCTAACCAAGTACAAGTAGCAGTTGAGGTAGCGAGCAACATTCGAGTAGATGGATCCTTAACCCTAAGACGACTCGCACTAGCAGGACTTGTGGATAGCGTTAAAGGAATCAAGATAAACATTCCAAAATCTGTGAAAGTTATTAACCAACAAAAGCGCAAGGTACTTATTCCCAGCGGGATGGTTCGCTTAGATGGCAATCGCGCTGCTGGGTATGCGTTACTTGTCGTGCCAGGGGAGCCTGAGAGTGCTCGCATCAAAAGAATTAATGCAGTCCTGAGCGCGACGCTTGCAAAACTACCCAATGACCTACAACGCATAGACGAAACTATCTCTGCACTTGGCTCGCTTGGTCGAACAACAGTTCCAACCGAACGTGTTGCCACGAATTTAGTTTTGCTTGTCGCAAGTGGCCTGTGGGATGAAGCAAAATATCAAACACTTAGCACAACAGTTTCGGAACTAGGAGTAACGAAAAAGATTGGGCTAAGAAGATTTGATTTGGAAACGATTAGTCAGGACATTGCAACCCTCTGCCCACAGGCAATATTGCCTGCAACTAAGGGACCCTGGCGTTTGTTAATAAAGAGCAGTTCAAGCAAAGCGACTCTTCTATTACGCCAAGACATTCGAAAGACCAAGTTTGCCTTCGTCGATGGCGGCAGAATCAAAGCGCAACAGGACAGCACAATTCGAATTGCTCCCTGGATAACACTTGCGCAAGCTCGTTCGCTACTTAAAACGGTTAAATTGCCTAATGCGCGGGTAATTCGCGAAAAAGATTCCACAACTAAACTCAGTGCGATTGCAGATGCGGTCATTACGGTCGGATTGGACTATCGTGCTAAGGACAACAAAAAAGAAAGCGTGAATTAAATGACCGCAACAGACCATGCCCTAAAAATCGCAAAGATTGCAGCTCAAGCTGCATTTGATAAGAAGGCAGAAAAAATCACTTTGCTCGATGTAAGTGAACACCTAGTCATTACAGATATTTTTCTAATCTGTTCAGCGAACAATGAGCGCCAAGTGTCCGCGATTGTTGACGCAATTGAAGCCGCGCTTGATGCCATAGATATCGACCCTATTCGACGCGAAGGTGCGCGTGAGGGTAAATGGGTTTTGCTGGATTACTTTGATATTGTTGTGCACGTTCAGCAAGAAGAAGAGCGCAGTCTTTACGATCTCGAACGTCTGTGGCGTGATTGCCCTCAAATCGCCGTGGAATTGGTATGAGCACCCGTCGGTTAGTCCTCTGGCGGCATGGTCGCACATCCTGGAATGCGATATCGCGTTTTCAAGGTCAAGAAGATATCGATCTTGATGATGTTGGGTTGGACCAAGTGCGTCGAGCCGCCCAAACTTTAGCCGGGATGAATCCAGATCACATCATTGCCAGTGACCTTATGCGTGCTCGTAAGACTGCACAGGCCTTAGGAGATCTTGTTGGCAAACCAGTCATCCTTGATGAGGATTTGCGCGAGACTTTTGGTGGCGCATGGCAAGGATTAACTAAACAAGAAATCATCGATAAGTACCCCGAGGATTATGCAGCATGGGGCGGTAATTCAAATCTTCGTCCCGGTGGCGGTGAAAATCGCTTAGAAGTTGCCGAGCGAGTCATCAGAGGAATCGAACGAGGATTGGCTCAAGTTCCTGATGGTGGCACTCTTGTTGTGGCATCACATGGTGGTGCGCTCAGAGCAGGATTGGGCAGATTGTTAGCGCTCGAACCGATTCAATGGTCGGCATTAGGAGTTCTTGCCAATGCCCAATGGAGCGTGTTGATCGAACTTGATGATTCGACTCCGCGACATGTTGGATTAAATTGGCGCTTGTCCGAATACAACGCAGGTTCTTTACCCGAGCCTGCTATCGGAGACGACCAGTGACCAATTGGTCAGCCTCAACCTGCTCTTGGTAGAGTAGAGGCTCTTGGGGCTGTGGCGCAGCTGGTAGCGCACCTGCATGGCATGCAGGGGGTCAG
>VFKC01000120.1 GCA_009885745.1 Actinomycetota bacterium | reverse complement strand
GAAACAGCGAAGATACCGATAACTGCAGTGATAACACCGATGGCTGGGACAACCAATGGGAACACTAGACCGATGTCACCAAAGGCAGCCTTACCCAAAATGAGGGCAGCAACAAGCGTTACTGCGTAGGACTCGAATAGATCCGCGGCCATACCAGCACAGTCGCCAACATTGTCACCAACATTGTCTGCGATTGTGGCGGCGTTACGGGGATCATCTTCGGGGATACCTTGTTCGACTTTGCCAACAAGGTCGGCGCCGACATCAGCAGCCTTGGTGAAGATGCCACCGCCAACGCGCATGAACATCGCAACAAGTGCGGCGCCAAAGCCGAAGCCTTCAAGAACATGTGGGGCATTTCCTTGGTAGGCCAACACCACAATTGCCGCACCAAACAAGCCAAGGCCAACGGTGAACATTCCCGCAACACCACCGGTGCGGAATGCAATGCGCATTGCACCTTGTTCGCCAGTTGTATTTGCCGCAGCCGCTACGCGGACGTTTCCACGAACAGCAAGCCACATGCCCATGTAGCCAGTGACTGCGGAGAAGATTGCGCCAACAAGGAAGAATGCCGAACGGCCAATGCGCTCTGATTGAGAATCAGCAGGAAGCGCAAACAGCAAGAAGAAAACAAGCACAGCGAAAATGCTCAGTGTGCGGAACTGGCGGTTTAGGTATGCAGCAGCGCCTTCTTGGATAGCGCCAGCAATCTTCTTCATGCTCTCGGTGCCTTCATCGGCACTCAAAACTTCTTTCATTAAGAAGCCAGCAACAACAAGTGCTGCCAAAGCGATGAGGGCTACAAAAATAACCGTGGAATGATTGCTACCCGCTAGGACGACTTCCTGATACGGGAATCTTGCAAATGCAGACATGAATTCTCCTCATTGAGTTCTGCGCAAAATCTTACGCGAAAGAATAAAAAGGTTATAAGTCAGAGTGTCTTTTTGATAACTTTCCGACCGGGCTATTTCGCGCCTAATTTTTTAAATAGTGCTTTGGCTTGATCGCGATTCCAGAGCACATAAGAAACTCCATTGACGAAATAGCTGTTTGAGGCAATCGGCACAGTTTTAACTGCGCCCTTGCCTTTCATCAATGAACGCATGGCTAAACCGAGTTTGCCAATGTCGGTGACACTATCTTTACGGCCCACGACCAAGGCCTTTGTTGTGGCTTTGGAGAGATTATTCATAGCAAAAGGGTTGAGTAGCACGCTGGGTGTGATTACCTTTTGCAAGACGGCCCCAAGATATTGTTGTTGACGCTGGATTCGACCAAGGTCACCAAGCGGATCGGCATGACGCATTCGTACATAGGCAAGGGCTGTCTTGCCATCCATATTCTGGCAACCCTTTTGAACGTCAAGGCCTGAATCAGCATCGAGATAGCGACGAGGGACACACATGCGCACGCCTCCGACAGCATCAGTTAAGTCGCGGATTCCGCCGAAGCCCACTTCCATGTAGTGATCGATGTGTAAGCCAGTATTTTGCTCGACAGTTTTGACCAGAAGAGGAGCGCCGCCAAATGAATAGGCCGCGTTTATCTTTTCAGTACGCGCAGGGATTAGAGACTTGCCATATAGATGTTCCGGCAAAGTGATTAGCGAATCTCGAGGCAAACTCACAAGTGAGGCCTTACCTGTGCCACCGAAATGGACAATCATGATCGAGTCAGTGCGCTGGGAGGAATTATCCATACCCGTGCGAAGCAACTTCATGTCTTGAAATGACAAGCCTTTGCGGCTATCAGAACCAACTAGCAACCAATTTTGCCCAGCAGTGTCTGCAATTTGTTTGTTGGGTGTGGCTCGAGTTTTTTGCAGATTTCCAGAGGTGGTGACCCCAAGGAAGATGTAAAACACTAAGTACGCGACAACGATGATTTTTAATCCCAAGAGCGTGCGACGGATAGGTCCAGATTTTTTGGGATTTTTCACTTTGGGATTTTTCACTTTGGGAATCTTCACCTTTGGGACACGTATTGGTTTGATTCGATCAACAGAAATTTTTGGTTCGTGTTCCGGCTCAAAAGTCTGTGGTGTATTTGATTGGGCTGATGGGATTTCAAATAGGTCATTGAACTCATCGACCGATGCGGCATCTTCGTTAATTGCGGTGTGCCGACCATCAGCGCCTCGTCGATAGACCGTTGAATCCATTGGATAATCATGACGCACACAAGGCAATTCGCAGGTCTGTGACTCGCAGACTTGGCAAAATCATTGACCTCTACCGATAAGGGAATTTCTTTGAATAGCGCGTAACCTTGTATTCCATGACGCGCAAACTTGCCTACCTTGGTCCTGTTGGGACCTTTACTGAGTCTGCCTTGCGCAAAATGTCAGCAAGTGCTGGAGCCGAGTTGATTGCTGCGCAATCTGTTGGGGCTGCTCTGGACATGGTGCGTGATGGTGAAGTCGCTGGCGCCTTGGTCCCGATCGAAAATTCAGTTGAAGGTTCGGTGGCAGCCACGTTAGATGAACTAACGCACGGTGAAGTTTTAGAAATTGTTGACGAGATCGCCATTCCGGTTGAGTTTGGCTTGTTGGTGCGCCCGGGAACCAACATGGGTGACATTAAGCGCGTTGCAACACATCCACATGCTCATGCGCAGTGTCTGGAATGGTTACGGATCAACTTGCCAGGTGTACATGTGTTGCCCGCAATGTCCACCGCAGCTGCGGCCGCAGAACTTGCTGCTGGCGCAAACTACGATGCGGCGATATGTTCGACAGCTGCGGCGGCTCACTACAACCTGGAAGTTCTGCAGGAGGGAATCGGTGACAGTGACGCGGCCTGGACCAGATTCGTACTGGCTCGAAAGCCTGGGAATACCCAGCCATCGAGTGGCAACGATAAAACAACTTTGGCATTGTTCATTCATAACGACCACCCAGGAGCTTTGCTAGAAATCTTGACGGAGTTTGCAAAACACAATGTGAACTTAACTCGCATTGAGTCTCGTCCGACTAAGAAGCAACTAGGTGATTACATTTTCTCGATTGATTGCGAAGGTCACATTGATGACGAGCATGTGGGTGAGGCTCTCAAAGGTGTCCGCGAGATTTGCGCCGATGTGAAATTCCTTGGTTCATACCCTCGACACAATGGTGGAATGACAACACAGAGTGCGCAAATTTCTAGCGATGAAAAAGTTGACGTTCAAGAATGGCTTGCGCAATTGCGTAAGCACGCTAGTAACTAGCTACTCAAAAGCCGATCAATAAAAATGGCTACTGCGTGGTCGTCATTAGTGGGTAAATGTTCATCAGCAATTTCTTTCACCATCGGATGAGCGTTAGCGACTGCAGCCCCACGGCCGGCCCATTCAATCATTGCAAGGTCATTTGGCATGTCACCAACCGCGGCAACCTGAGTTGCATCAAGTCCACGGCCACTGGCAAATCGAGCAAGACCCGTTCCCTTGTTGACTCCAAACATACTCATCTCGAGAAGCACATCGAAAATATTTGAATGCGTGACATCGACTAAATCACCGACTGCTGAATGCACACTTTCAAGAAAGGTGTCAGCATCATGGCTCGCTTGTGCGCTCGGCCGAGCCATAAGTTTGACGACTAAGTCTGAATCAAACATTGACTCGACATGCATGCGTGGCACTTCGACTTGGGTTTCCCAACGAGGACGATATGTTGGATCGATAACGAATGCATCTTCATGACGAGCAAGTTCAACAGCAAATGAGATGTTCGGGTCTACTTGCAAAAGCCGTCGAGCAACTTCTAGACCAATCTCGCCGTCGATTAAATCAACATCAACGATTTCGTGTGAATCTAAATCAAGAGTCAGTGCGCCATTGGCACAAATCGCCAGACCGGAACTACCTGTCATTTGTGCGATCTCATACATCCAACGGGGTGGACGTCCAGTTACAAAAAGAACATCGAGTCCCTGCGCACGAGCGCGCGCAATAGCTTGGAAGTTTTCCTGCGAAACGGTTCCCCCGCTTTGTAACAAAGTTCCATCAAGATCACTAGCTAAGAGTCTGGTCATCCTGCGCTACTTAACTTGAAAATATTCTGCGCCACCAAGGAATGGGCGCAGAGCAGCAGGGACTTTGATTGAGCCATCTGCTTGTTGGTGATTTTCAAAGAGCGCGACGATTGTGCGCGTCACAGCACAAAGAGTTCCATTCAAAGTGGCAATCGGGCTAATGCCAGATTCTTCACGTCCACGAATACGCAGACGACGGGACTGGAAAGTTGTGCAGTTTGAAGTTGAAGTGACTTCGCGATATCGCTCTTGCGAAGGAATCCAAGCTTCGCAATCGAATTTCCGTGATGCACTTGAGCCAAGATCGCCCGTAGCAACATCAATAACACGATATGGGATTTCAAGTGCTTGCAAGAACGCTTCTTCATAACCCAAAAGGCGCAAGTGTTCTTCTTCGGCTTCTGCAACTGGGCAGAAAGAGAACATTTCGACCTTGTCGAACCAATGAACCCGAAAGATTCCGCGAGTATCTTTGCCATGGCTTCCGGCTTCACGGCGAAAACATGGTGAAAATGCTACGTACCTTTTCGGCATTGATGCTAAATCTAAAATTTCATCCATGTGATAGGCGGCAAGTGGGACTTCGGCAGTTCCGACTAGATACAAATCATCGGCTTCGAGTCGATAAACATTCTCTGCAGCTTGACCTAAAAAGCCAGTGCCTTCCATTGCGGCCGGCTTTACCAAGGCTGGCGGAATCATTGGTTGGAAGCCGTTTGCTTGCGCGGTGGTCATAGCAAGTTGGACAAGTGCCAATTCCAACATCGCACCTGGGCCGGTTAGGTAGTAAAAACGACTCCCACTGACTTTTGCACCTCGTTCAATATCGATAGCGCCGATAAATTCACCCAGTTCAACATGGTCACGAACTGTAAATCCTTCAGCTGAGAAATCGCGTCGCTCGCCTACTTCGCGCAAGACAACAAAGTCGTCTTCTCCGCCAACTGGCACGCCGAGTGCGACAATATTTGAAAGTCCCAAAACAAGATTTTCTAGCGCGGCATCCAAGTCGCGTAATTGTGATTCAGCGAGCTTTACTTGATCGGACAATGTTTTGGTTTGCGCCAAGATTGCTTGTTTTTCATCACCCTGTGCCTTGGCCACCAGAGCCCCAAGTGACTTCTGCTCGGTGCGTAGCGCCTCAAAGACTCCAACAGCAGCTCGGCGAGCAACATCTGCGGCTAGGACCTCATCGACCAACTCAACGGATTCCCCGCGAACTTGTTGCGAACGTCTAACAGCATCTGGGTCAAGGCGTAAAGCGGCGAGATCGATCATGGTTTAAGCCTAGAGGCTTTTGCAGGGGGTAATGACCTTGAAAACTTCCGATTTGTTGCCGACAATTATCTGCCTTTTAGACACTTTCAACGAGTAGCATCTTCGAGAACACAAAAGTAACAATCCTTTTGGAAAATGATTGAGGGGTTCTTTAATTGGTGATGCAATGGCTCACGCCAAAAGCGCAGGCACAAATTTCTGGTGAAAAAGGCATGGGAAGTTTTGTGCTTGCCCCAATTAGTCAGGGCGAAGAAGTCGCTGGCTTTGGTGGTTCAGTGGTGACACGTGGAGTTTTGGACACACTCAATAAAGATCAACAACACCGTTCAATCCAGATTTCCAAAAATCTCTTCATCGCACCAGGGCTTGAGCCTGAGCCAGGCGACATGATCAACCATTCCTGTGAGCCAAATTGTGTGCTCTTGGGATCAATTGTTGTCGTGGCACATCGTGAAATTGAAATTGGCGAAGAACTTACTTTTGATTATGCGACGTGTGATGATTCGGACTACGACGAATTCGATTGCCAATGTGGTTCTCAAAATTGTCGCGGTGTCGTTACTGGTCAGGACTGGAAAATAACAGAGCTACAAGAAAAATATGCTGGCCATTTTTCACCGTATATTCAAGAACAGATCACTAAACTTCAATCCGCTAGGGATTAACCCCGACGAGCCGAAGTCACAAGCCCCTTGTTGATCACGAGTGTGATCCGATTTTCATCTGGGCCACCGGCTGGGCTCCCTGGTAGGCCATCACGTAATGCAATTCGATAAGTCAATCCCGCCTCCAGGATCGCTTCCACTGCTTCAGGCTCTGAAGTTCCAAGTAAGACGGACGAATGGAATCTTCCAGATCGCGAAAAAGGAGACGGTCTGGATGGGTGAAATTCCCCTATTAGGGGTGATTCAGGCTCACTTGCTGTTTGTGCCTCTTGCGCGATTGGCGTTTCATTCACTTGAACTTGTTCCACGTTGGCTAACGGTTTCACATCCTCTTCAAGAGAATCCAAATGTTCGTGATACCGCTCATCTGCATCAGCCAAATCTGAGTCATGAATCGTCAACGCTAGTGCCAAAATTGGAACAATCGTGAACGTAGTCAGGACATGCAACGCACTTAAGGCAACATGAACTGAGACGGAAACGTTGGGAAGTGTGATTGCCCCGTAGGTCGAAGTCAATCCAAAACCGAAACCGAGAATCAGACACCAGATGCGAGGGCCAATGACTAGTTTTGCTAGCGCTGAGGCACCTATCGTTGCAAAAAAACCAGCCAGCATTGTCACGATAATGACTCGGGTGGGCGTGACAAGAGTGAGATCTGAGTTCCAAAGACCCTTTGGCACGAGCAATTCAATTTCGAAAAGATTTTCGAATAACCAGAGAAGTCCGTAATTGACCAATGTTGAAAGGAGTGTGGCGAGGACACCGTAGATCCACACTCGCCTGATTGGTGGCGTGACTTGTCGAACGGGTGAAATTAGCATTTGAGCTCCATCAGACACTTATGTTTTAGAGCATACGGTAACCCCAGTTTCACAGTGGCGTATTTCTGGCGTAATCTTTTACGTGGTCACCTAGGTGATCGTGGCGAGGTGGCAGAGCGGCCTAATGCGGGCGCCTTGAAAGCGTCTGAGGTGTTAAAGCCTCCGGGGGTTCAAATCCCTCCCTCGCCGCGTAAATGAAAACCCCCACTTGTGTGGGGGTTTTTCATTTACTGCGATGTGAGGTGGGATTTGAGGAGGAGTTCACGCGAATAGCGTGAACGACGGTTCCCTCCCTCGCAATCCCAGCGCTAGCCACGCTCGCATCGGCTCCCTCTGCCAGGCATGCACTAACTATTTAACACCCCAAACTATTTTCAAGATTTCCCAATAATGGAGATATTCCGATAATCTCAATGTGCACAGGAGACGTCGCATAGTCCGGTCGAGTGCGCCTCACTGCTAATGAGGTAAGGAGTCAAATCCTTCGGAGGTTCAAATCCTCTCGTCTCCGCCAAAAAATGGCTCCACCCATATGGGTGGGGCCTTTTTTGTTGCGAAGAGTTGTGAGGATTTGGGAGGAGCTCACGCGAATAGCGTGAGCGACGGTTCCTCTCGTCTCCGCAGCCGAGGTCCGCAATCGCAGGCGATTGCTGGACTCGGAATATGTGTCAGCTTGCTCTAAATGGCAAAACGCTCAAACCATGAACCAGGCGAAATCCAACATCCCTTTTCCGATGCGGCCCGTCCCCCGAGCAATTTCGCATCGGCTCTCGTCTCCGCAGCCGATTGCGTAATCCGATGGGATTACTGCAATCGGAACATAAATCGCTCGCACCCATTCAAAAATGTGTTTTTGGTCTAATCTGAAAACATAAGACCAAGGTTTTAGGATGTGGTTTTCAATGGAAAGTTTGGCTTTACTGGTCACGGTGATTCTCATCGCTATTTATAGTTCTGGGTTTATTGCATTTATAGCGTCATGGTTTAAAAATCACATTGCCTTACTCGTGGCAAAGAGTTTTGGAATAGTGGCGATCATCTCGGGAGCGTGGCTTGGGTTCACACTGCGCGATGGGAATGGTTTTTTTGTTGGCAGTATTCCAGTCTTGTTGGGATCTTTCGCTATCTGGAATTCTCGGCACCGAAGGCCATGAGAAATTACAGTCTCTAGCCCCGCACATCCCCCGCAGGAAATGGGACCTGGTTATCAAGTTTCATCGATAGTTTGCCGGCAGTGCGCCAGACGCGAGAAACAACATCATGATCTTCTTCAGTGATCAAGTTGCCCATCACGCGCAGTGCAACAGTCATTAAAGTCCGCGAGCGCATGCCAATCGGACCGGCAATTGGTAACAAATGTGGGACTGTCAAAATTCCAGCAAGTCGACGTGCAATGGAAAATGCATATCCATAATGCGCGCGCAATTGCGCAGGCCAGGCTAGAGAGAAATCTGAATGAGTTGAAAGCATCTCGACGGCTAGTCGACCAGTTTCAAGTCCGTAATCGATACCTTCGCCGTTCAGCGGATTCACGCAACCGGCTGCGTCCCCAACGAACATAAAGTTTTTACCGGCAATACCAGAAACCGCTCCACCCATGGGTAAAAGTGCTGACCAAGGTAAGCGAACATCTCCACTGAGTTGCCATTCTTCGCGTCGCAGATCTGTGTACTGATTAAGTAATGTGCGCAAATTTACATCGGCAGGGCGTTTCTTAGTTGCCAAAGTGCCAACGCCAATGTTCACCTCGCCATTTGCGAGTGGGAAGATCCAGCCATAGCCAGAAAGCACTTCATTGTTCGAGCCACGTAATTCAAGATGAGAGGAAATCCATTCGTCATCACTGCGTTCACTTTTTATGTAACCGCGCGCCGCAACCCCATAAGCAGTATCACGATGCCACTCGCGACCCAATTTGCGGCCAAGTTGTGAGCGAGCACCGTCGGCAATAATGAAGTGCTTGGCTTTATACGTTCGTATCCCATCATGTGTCTGCGCAATAACGGATGACAAATGTCCATCTGTTAGTTCCACATCAAAAGCGGAAACTTCCTCGTGTAACTCGGCCCCCGCATCAGTAGCAACCTGAAGGATCCGGGCATCCAGTTCAAGTCTTGGGGCAGCCCCACCAAAATTTGGCAACGAACCCCCGGGCCACGGCAAAAGTAATTCCTGACCAAACCCAGCTGCTCGCAAACCTTTGTTACGAGCCCTACCATCAAGCCAAGGGCCTAATCCAAGTGAAGTTAACTCTGCGATGGCGCGCGGAGTCAGGCCATCTCCACAGGGCTTATCTCTGGGAAAAGTAGCTGAGTCGATCATGATCACTTGGTGACCAGCACGAGCAGCCCAAGCCGCAGCCGAAGAGCCTGCTGGGCCTGCGCCCACGACTAGGACTTCGGTTTCAATGACGCTCACCTGCTAATTGTTGCCCAGAACATCATGAGGCGCACATTCGCACTCATAAAAGCGCGATTAAAAATCGATTCGGGTCGTTACACGACACCGCAGTGCTGACTGATTCGGGTCGTTACACGACCCCGAATAACCGATCGCCCGCATCTCCGAGACCAGGAACAATGAAGCCCTTTTCGTTAAGTTTTTCATCCATGCTCGCCGAGACGATTGTCAGATCGATTTTGCGCGACTCAAAAACATCTTGAACCGTATCGATCCCTTCAGGTGAAACGAGCAGGCAAATAGCAATAATCCGGTGAGCACCACGTTCTAGTAGCAACTCGATAGCGGCAATCATCGAACCGCCAGTTGCCAACATTGGATCCAGCACAAAAACATCTCGACCGCTTAAGTCTTTTGGCACGCGATCGGCATAAACAATTGGCTTAAGTGAATTTTCATCACGCACCATACCCAGGAATCCAACTTCGGCAGTTGGTAGGAGGCGAGTCATCCCCTCGAGCATGCCGAGTCCCGCACGCAGAATCGGAATCACTACTGGCATTGGATGAGCTAGACGCAGACCATTGGCTTGGGCCACTGGAGTTTTGACAACCACTGGTTCAACTCGAATATCACGAGTTGCCTCATAGGCCAACAAAGTGACTAACTCATCGACTAGACGTCTAAAAGTTGGTGAATCTGTCTTTTCATCACGCAATGCGGTGAGTTTGTGGTTAATCAATGGATGAGGGGTTATCAGTACTCGCACATCAACAGCCTACGCGCAAAATTTTTATAACTTTGCGAGTTGTGAGTGCAATGTCATAACACCAATCGTTATCTGCATCATTTGGTGTGTTACAAGTTGATTTCAAAAGTGAAAATGTTTGCTCATATGAGTACAAGAGCGACTATGCAGATTAAACTTCCATTAAGTTGCGATTGTCGCAAACACGATGAGAGGAGCCCTCGTGAAGAAGGGTGTAAAAATTGGTGCCGTACTTGCGGCAGCCGCATTAATCTTGACCGGTTGCAGCAGCAACAACAACGATGCAGGGGCTGACGTAAAAGTTGGTCTTGCATACGATACTGGCGGCAAGGGTGATGGCTCATTCAACGATGCCGCATTCGCTGGCCTAACAAAGGCGCAGACTGACCTTGGTGTTGAATTCAAAGAAGTTGAAGCTGGCCTAAATGCGACTGATGCAAGCCGTGAAGAACTACTTCGTCTGCTTGCGGACACTGGCTACAACCCAGTCATCGCTGTTGGTTTCTTGTATGGGACAGCACTTGGCAATGTCGCCAAGGATTACCCAGACGTTAACTTTGCAATTGTTGACTCAGTAGTTGATTCGCCAAATGTTGCTAGCTTGATATTCGCTGCCGAACAAGCTTCTTACCTTGTTGGTGTTATTGCTGCCACAGCAAGTAAGAGTGGTCGCATCGGTTTCATTGGTGGAATGGAAATCCCACTAATCAAGAACTTTGAAGTTGGCTATAACCAGGGTGCAAAGTCTGTGAATCCAAATATCATCATCGAATCCAAGTACATGGGTCCTGCTGGCGATAACACTTCGTGGAATGTCCCAGAAAAGGCAAAGACTGCAACTGAAGGCATGATTGCCAAGGGTGTTGACGTTGCTTACGCAGCTGCTGGTGGATCTGGTCTTGGTATGTTCCAGGCAATCCAGGCCGCTGGTGGACCTGCAAAGAATCTATGGGCAATCGGTGTTGACTCTGATCAGTACACAATTCCATCACTTGCTGATGTGAAAGATGTCATCTTGACCTCTGCACTAAAGCGCGTAGACGTATCTGTATTCGAAGTTATCAAGGGCGTAGTTGATGACGCTCCATTAACTGGCGTACAGAACTTCGATCTAACTCGCGATGGCGTTGGCTATGCAACTTCAAACAGCTCTGTTGAACCATTCAAGGCTGCTGCTGATGCTGCTGCTGAGAAGATCAAGAGTGGCGAAATTGTTGTAAAAACTGTTAAGTAAAAATCAGTAGAGTGTGTGGCCCAGGTGAGAAATATTCACCTGGGCCACACATGTATATCGGGTAAGTCGTATCTTTAGAATGTAAAAACTATTTTTTTAGGAGTGAGTAATTTGGGAGACGCTCCGATCGCTGTGCAGCTCACTGGAATCTGGAAAAGATTTCCAGGGGTTATTGCCAATAGCGACATTAATCTCAGTGTTCGACGTGGATCAGTACACGCCATCGTTGGAGAAAATGGCGCGGGCAAATCAACGCTAATGAAGATTCTGTACGGAATGCAAAAGCCTGATGAAGGCACAATAACCATTAGTGGCACCGAGGTGATTTTTCAATCTCCCAGTGATGCAATTGACGCAGGAATCGGAATGGTGCATCAGCACTTTATGCTGGCAGACAATCTAACCGTGCTAGAAAATATTATTTTAGGAAGTGAACCAACTCAGCGAGGGGTCATCAAAAATGAGACCGCTCTGACCCGATTAACTCAACTAGCCCAGCAATATGGCCTAGATGTCCCATTTAATTCATTTGTTTCCGAACTTGGAGTGGGCGCTCGGCAACGAATTGAAATTCTTAAAGTTTTATACCGAGGTGCGAGCATTTTGATTTTGGATGAGCCAACTGCAGTGCTCGTGCCACATGAAGTAGACGAACTCTTTTCTGCTCTCTCTGATTTAAAGGCTGAGGGAATTACGATTTTATTCATTAGCCACAAGCTTGATGAAGTTCTGGCAATCGCCGATGACATTACTGTCATCCGAGCAGGTTCAACTGTGGCTACCGTGAATCTACATACTCAAAAAGTATCCGCTGATGACTTGGCAGAAATGATGGTTGGTAGTGAACTGCCAACACCAGAAACACGTGGAAGTACAGTGACTGACAAGGTTCTCATTGATGTGAGCAATCTCAGTGTGCTCACTGCTGCTGGTAAGCCCTTAGTTGATGATGTTTCTTTCAAGATTCACGCAGGCGAAGTTCTGGGTATTGCCGGGGTGGAGGGTAACGGGCAAGCAGAAATTGTCGATGCGCTGATGGGCGTAATCAAGTCAACTGGAGTTCTGGTTTACGACGGTGAAGACATATCAAAATGGTCAACACGTAAAAGGCGCGAACAGGGTTTCGGGTTCATTCCTGAAGATCGAATGCGCCAGGGTTTGCTGCTTGAAACATCGCTTTGGGAAAATAGGATGCTGGGTCATCAAACGCTAAAGCCAAACTCCAATGGTTTTTTACTTACACCTGCTGATGCAAAAAGTGATACTGCGCGCATCGTTGATGAGTACGATGTTCGGACCCCGAACATTGATGTTTTTGCAAGTGCCTTATCTGGCGGTAACCAACAAAAGCTAATCGTGGGTCGGGAAATGTCGAGTAACCCTAAGTTTTTACTCGCTGCTCATCCAACGCGAGGGGTTGATGTTGGTGCGCAAGCCGCGATTTGGGATCACTTGCGTATGGCAAGGCAATCGGGTCTTGCAGTCTTGTTGATCTCAGCAGACCTCGATGAATTGATTGGTCTAAGTGACACAATCAAGGTGCTACTTCGCGGCAAGTTTGTCGCAGATGCAGATCCGTTAACGGTAACGCCACAGGAGTTAGGCACAGCAATGACTGGCGTTAAGAAGCGCGATGAGATTGGGAATACATCCTGATGAGTAGACAAAAGATTCTAAACTCACTTGCGGCCCCACTATTGGCGGTCGGCTTTAGTCTTGTGGTTGTCACCATAATTTTGTTCGCATTTGGTTCGAATGTTTTTGAAGTTTTTAATTCGATGGCGGTTTATGGGACTTCACCCCGGTCACTCACATTGATGCTCAATTTGGCAACCACTTACTACATCAGCGCAGTTGCAGTTGCCATCGGTTTTAAGATGAACCTTTTCAACATCGGAGTCAATGGTCAATACATGCTCGGTGGCATGTGTGCTGCCGCCGTCGCAGGAAGTCTCAATTTGCCTGGGGTAGTTGCAATCCCAATCACAATTTTTGTCGCAATTGCTGTGGGTGCCGCTTGGGCTGGAGTCGCTGCTTGGCTTAAAGTCGCTCGTGGAGTGAGTGAAGTTATATCCACAATCATGCTCAACTTCATCGCACTTGGACTAATTAGTTACATAATCATTCGAACTAATGTTGGTCGGGCCGCCTCATTCAATGTCCGTGGGACGGAAATTATTCCGCCCAACGGACGAATGGTCGGCTGGAATCTCCTTTCGCCTACCATCAAGGTTTACGGGTTCATTATTGTTGCCGCACTCATTGGTGTCTTATATTGGTTCGTCTTGAATCGCACTGTTTTTGGCTACGACCTTCGAGCTTCGGGTCTTTCAGTTAGTGCCGCATCTGCAAGTGGCGTGAACAGTAAACGCATGGTCGTCATCGCCATGCTTATCTCAGGTGGGATTGCTGGGATGGTCGGACTGCCAGATTTACTCGGAAACGATCCGTATTCATACACCCTGAATTTCCCAAGTGGATATGGATTTACCGGAATTGCAATCGCACTCTTGGGCCGCAATAACCCAATCGGAATTGCCTTCGGTGCCATCCTGTGGGCATTCCTTGATGTATCTAGCCAGATTCTAGACATCGAAAATGTGCCCAGAGAAATTGTCACGATTATGCAAGGTGTGATTGTGCTCGCAGTCGTTGTGGCATACGAGTTGGTCCGCAGAAACAGAGTGAAATCTGAACAACAAAATGTTGGCGAAGCCTTAACCCAAAAAGAATCGAGTGCCTCGTGAACACCAAATCACCTAGCATTCGTATATTTGCTTTCTTCATCAGTGCGATGACACTACTTTCTATTGCGCGGATCTTTGCACATACAAATGACTTAACCAGTCGCGGAACTATGGCAGCTGCTTTTGGTCTAGCTGTACCAATTGGTTTAGCAGGACTTGGTGGGCTTTGGTCAGAACGTGCTGGAATTGTGAACATTGGGCTTGAAGGCATGATGATTCTTGGTACCTTTGGTGCCGGCTGGGCAGGTTGGCAGTGGGGTCCTTGGGCAGGGGTCCTCGGGGCGGTAACTTTCGGCATGCTTGGCGCGGTGCTATTCGCGATAGTTACTGTCTCATTTGGCGTGGATCAAATTATCGCTGGCACGGCAATAAATATTTTGGGTTTAGGTTTGGCGCAGTTCCTAGCAAAGCTTGCTTTCTCAAATGCTCCTGGTGGTGGGCAAAGTCAGTCGCCTCCAGTGAAAGGTTTGCTCCCTTCAGTCACGATTGACTTCATCGCTAATCCGTTAAACACATTGCAACAAAAAGGTTGGTTTGTAATCAGTGACCTTGCTGGGATGATCTCTGGCCTCTTTTATCACTTGTCTTTCTTGACCATTCTGACCGTCATCTTGTTTGTGCTGACAGCCTGGATTTTGTGGCGAACTTCATTTGGTTTACGTTTGCGAAGCGCAGGAGAAAGTCCATCAGCTGCAGAAACACTGGGTATAAATGTTATTAAGTACAAATACATTGCTGTGATTATTTCTGGATCTCTAGCAGGTCTTGCCGGGGCATACCTAGCCATCGTTGGCACAAATGTTTATCGTGGTGGACAAACTGCTGGACGCGGATACATCGGGTTGGCAACAATGATTTTCGGTAACTGGCGACCGATGGGCACAGGTATCGGTGCCACGGTCTTTGGTTACATCGACACCTTGCAACTTCGCGACAATGCAAATATTCGTGGACTGGTTCTATTCGGCGCGCTTGTGCTAATTGCACTGGCATTCCTTGGGCTACGAAGTGGTGTGCGGGCAACCAGTTTGGCATTTTTGATTATTGGGTCAGCACTTGTTGGCGGATTCCTTGCCAGTACCAACATGGCACCTGAAGTAGCACAAGTTGCACCATATGTGACCACGCTCTTAGTGCTAGCCACTGCATCTCAGCGGCTTAGACCGCCAGCTACTGCTGGTATGGCATACCGAAAGGGTGAGTCTCGCTAATGAGTAACAAGTCTGCTGAAATCGATTGGGAATCTTTGCGCAGTCACGCACGAAGTGCCATGACTCACGCGTACGCCCCTTACTCTGATTTTCCGGTTGGCGTTGCTGGGCTAGTCAATGATGGTCGGCTAGTTACTGGGTGCAATGTTGAGAATGCCTCTTATGGCTTGGGGCTTTGCGCTGAGTGTGGAATGATTTGCGATCTGATTAGTTCAGGTGGCGGACAACTAGTTGCAGTGGCCTGCGTCGATCGCAACGGTGTGGCACTAATGCCATGTGGGCGTTGTCGACAGTTGCTTTGGGAACATGGTGGGACCAATTGTCTCGTAGATTCAACTAACGGACCC
This sequence comes from Actinomycetota bacterium, assembly GCA_009885745.1. Classification (GTDB taxonomy): domain Bacteria; phylum Actinomycetota; class Actinomycetes; order S36-B12; family UBA5976; genus UBA5976. The sequence continues at coordinate 3,977 of VFKC01000120.1, read as the reverse complement.
GTCACTTTAGCCGAGTTACTTCCTGATGCTTTTGGGCCTAATGACCTGATTGAGCGCGATTAAATTATGTCGATTGAATCATTTGCCGCAGTGGATGTCATTGCCACCAAACGTGATCGTAACGAACTTCCCGATTTACAAATCGATTGGTTTGTAGATGCGTATGTTCGTAATGTCGTTGCCGAAGAGCAGATGGCCGCAATGGCGATGGCAATCTTGCTCAATGGAATGAACCGACGCGAAATTGTGCGTTGGACTCAGGCATATATCAATTCTGGCGAGACTATGGATTGGTCAGCACTTAATCGTGCTACAGCTGACAAGCATTCAACGGGTGGGGTTGGCGACAAAATAACTTTGCCATTAGCGCCCATTGTTGCTGCTTGCGGAATTAGTGTTCCGCAACTTTCCGGTCGTGGACTTGGCCACACTGGGGGCACGTTAGACAAACTAGAGTCAATCCCCGGATGGCGAGCCAAGCTCAGTAAACAAGAAATGTTTGACGTTTTAAATAACGTCGGTGCGGTAATTTGTGCGGCTAACGAACAACTAGCCCCTGCTGATCGCAGAATCTACGCACTGCGAGATGTTACGGCCACAGTTGAATCAATTCCGTTGATATCTGCTTCCATTATGAGCAAGAAGATTGCTGAAGGAACTGGGTCATTAATTCTTGATGTGAAGGTTGGTTCGGGTGCATTTATGAAGTCAGTTGAGCAAGCCCGAGAGTTAGCACAAACTATGGTCGGGATCGGTAAAGACGCGGGAGTCGAAACGCGAGCACTGTTGACGGCTATGGATGTGCCGCTGGGTCGCACTGCGGGAAATGCTCTTGAGGTGCGCGAGGCTTTGGAAGTCTTAGCTGGTGGTGGCCCGAGCGACGTTGTCGAGCTGACCTTGGCGCTCGCCCAAGAAATGCTTGATGCCGCAAGTGTAAGAGGAGCCAAGCCCACTAAGGATCCAGCAATTGCAATAAGTGATGGCTCGGCCATGGATACTTGGCGCAAAATGATTTCGGCACAAGGCGGCGATGTTGATGCCCCACTACCGACTGCGACTGAAACACACACTGTGTATGCGCAAGTCGATGGCTACCTTACACAACTAGATGCTCTCGGAGTTGGCGTTTGCTCTTGGCGCCTCGGGGCTGGTCGAGCACGTAAAGAAGACAACGTTCAAGCCGGGGCAGGTGTGGAGTGGCACGCTGACCTTGGCGATGAAATAACAGCAGGTCAAAAACTTTTCACTTTACATACAGATGAACCAACCAGGTTCGAACAAGCACTGGCAAGTCTGGAATCTACATATTCTGTTGGCGCTCTTTCAGATGTTAGTGCGCGCCTGCCGCTGATTATCGAGCGAATCGTTTAGCTGGAGTTTGGTAGGAATGTTAAGCACTGCGGATATAAGAAAAGCGCCAAAAGTTTTACTGCACGATCATCTCGATGGTGGATTGCGAGTCAACACAATTTTGGAACTTGCTCGTGAATCTGGCTACCCGTCTCTGCCGTTTGATGATGAGCCGCAACTAACAAACTGGTTTCATACTGCGGTACAAGGATCTTTGGAGATTTACCTTGAGACTTTCGCGCACACAGTCGGTGTGATGCAGACACCGAACGCATTGCAACGAGTTGCAAGTGAGTGTGTGCAAGACCTCGCCCATGACGGTGTTGTGTACGCCGAAGTACGATTTGCTCCCGAACTAAATATTCACGGTGGACTTAGTCTTCGGGAAGTTATCGATAACACGCTGGCTGGGCTTCGCGCTGGGGAGAAATTGGCCCAAGAGGCTGGAAAGCCAATTAAAACCCGGCTTATCTTGTGTGCAATGCGCTCAGCCGCTAATGCAAACGAGGTTGCGCAACTTGTCGTTGAATATCGCGATCGTGGCGTGGTTGGTTTCGACATTGCCGGCAAGGAAGCGGGCTTTCCACCAACGAATCAAATTGAAGCATTCGACTATTTACGAAGGCACAACGCCCACTTTACGATTCACGCTGGTGAAGCATTTGGGCTCGCAAGCATCTGGGAGGCTATCCAGATTTGTGGAGCACAACGCCTAGGTCATGGCGTTCGCATCATTGATGACATCACGATTGCGCCAGATGGATCTGTAACGCTGGGTGAACTGGCAAGTTTTGTGCGCGACGCACGGATTCCGCTTGAGTTGTGTCCGAAATCTAATGTGGATACCCGGGCAGTGCCAAGTATTGCTGCACATCCGATTGGGTTGCTGCGCGAATTAAATTTTCGAGTAACTTTTAACACGGATAATCGCTTGATGTCTAATACGTCAATGACAAGTGAAATGCTCGGGTTACAAGAAGCATTTGGATATGGGCTGGATGATTTTGAGTGGCTAACAATCAATGCGATGAAGAGTGCTTTTATTCCTTTTGATCAGCGGCTTGAGTTAATCAATAACGTTATTAAGCCTGGGTATGCAGAACTTAAAACTGGTGTGCTTTAGTAAGAATCGTTAGCAGTAACGCCGTCAAGCACTGCGCGAGTGCCTGATAGACCTAAGCGAGTTGCACCAGCAGTAATTAGCTCTAAGGCGAATTCGCTAGTACGAATTCCCCCACTGGCTTTAACTCCTAGTTTTCCATCAACTGTTTCACTCATTATTTTGATTGCACTTACTTGTGCTCCACCTGCTGGATGAAAGCCAGTTGAAGTTTTTACAAAATCCGCGTTGGCTCGAACTGCACATAAGCAGGCCTGACGAATCTGTTCGTCCGAGAGGGCCGCTGTTTCCAAAATGACTTTAAGGATTACGCCATGGGTGACTTCTCGAACGGCCTCGATGTCTCGCTGAACATAATCCCAATCACCCATGATGGCTCGGCCAACATCTATGACCATGTCGACTTCGTTGACACCTTGAGCCACAGAAAGTGCCGCTTCGGCTGCCTTAATTGAAGTTTCATGTTTGCCGCTCGGGAATCCACAAACTGTGGCGACCACAACAGAAGGTGACGTGTTTGCCAGCGCGGTCACGACGAAAGATGGAGATACACAAACTGAAAATGTTTTTAGCTCATTGGCCTCTTCGCAAAGTGCAATAACTTCAGCGATTGTCGCCTCTGACTTAAGCAGAGTGTGATCAACCAGTCGCGCTAACTCAGTGCGATTCATTTTCTAATTTCCAATCAATAGAGGGTACGCATCGGATGCTAACTGGGCGAGGATTCGAGTTGCTTCGGCGCGGGCAACTGTTTGGTCGGGATTTTGGGATACAACTTCCAAATAACACTTAATCTTTGGCTCGGTTCCACTTGGCCGCACGATTACGCGAGCAAATAAGTCCTGATCTGGTTGACCAAAATAAAAAATAATTCCATTAGTTGGTGGCAGGCCGGATTCGGATTTTTCTAAGTCAATCATTTTCGAAAGTGCTAGCCCTCCCATCATGTCTGGCGGACTCTGGCGAAGTGCGCCAAGTACTCGATTAACCTGAGCAAGATCAGATACCCGAACGGAAACCTGGTCAGTTAGATGTTGCCCAAATTCTTTTGCAAGTTCCTCTAGCACATCCCAGCAAGTGCGTCCGGCGTCCTTAAGGTAGCTGATCAATTCGAGCATCATGACCGCAGCTGAAATTCCATCTTTGTCACCAACGGCATTTGGGTCTACACAATACCCAAGTGCTTCTTCGTAACCATAAATTAAATTTGGCACTCGAGACACCCACTTGAATCCAGTCAAAGTGTTTTCATACCCAAGTCCTCGAGTACGCGCCAATTGTTCAAGCATCATTGAGGAGACGATTGAACTGGCCATCGTGCCAGATACCTTTTCACCCAGACAATGAGCGCGTTCGATAGTCCACCAGGCAAGCAACATACCGACCTGGTCACCGTGCAGACTTTTCCATTCACCAGCTGAATCAACAAGGGCTACTGCCAATCGGTCGGCATCTGGATCACTAGCAATCAGAGCGTCGGCAGACTCTTTTTGCGCCAAAGCAATTG
>VFKC01000051.1 GCA_009885745.1 Actinomycetota bacterium | reverse complement strand
GATCGCTCGGGGGCACGTGATTCTGCGTGGGAGGGCTCACCCGGTGGGCGGCCCCGATTCTCCGGCGTTCGATGGCCCGCGCCTCACCCTCACCCGAAGCCTCAAACAGGACCACCGAGACCCGACGTGCCAGCCGGGGGGCTCGCCCGCGTCGGCTTATCGCGATACTCCCGTACGTCGTAGGCGGGGACGCTACGCCTGCGATAACTCCTCCAGAGAACGGCGGCGAAACCGACTGCCGCCACCATCACAATAAGCACAAGGATGACATCCATCCCTTTGGACCGTACGCCTCTCGATTCTTGAGCGCAAGGCACGATTTCCATGCGCCGCCGTGGGGCCACAATGCGGCACCGGAGACGCCGCGAACGGCGCCCACCCGGCCGCGCTGCACGGCCGCACCCCGTAGAGGTCGGTCACCGTCTTGGTCATCACCTTCGTCACCGGCATCGAGCCGAGAGCGTGGGCTGAATGTCATGTCGGTACACCCGCTCGTACCCGTGAATGGTGTTCGGCGACCGGCCCTTGCGGCCGAGTTGACACCACGAGTTCCCACACACCAGGCGAACACCCCAGCCAAACGAATGGTGGGGCGGGTGGGGCTCGAACCCACGACCCACGGATTATGAGTCCGATGCTCTGACCGACTGAGCTACCGCCCCCGTAAATCAACCAAATTCTAAATTTGGCTTGATTAGTACCATGTGTTTTCTTCTGATGAATAAGTCACACAGCACTCTAGGTGTTGAATAAAGGCTACCGTATCGTTTTGCATTGTCGTTGCGCGGTATGAGGAAAGTGAAACCTCACCCTGTATAAACAATCGAAAATTCATAGGCCCTTTCGGTTGCTTCCTGCACATAACCAGGTGGCTAAACCTCGATCCAAGTCGAGAAACAATCCCAACGATGCGCGTACTTTGTAAATAAGTGGTGCGGAAGGCCCGAGTCCTAACAGTGATCATCTCCCGCCTCAGGAATTAGAGAGGTTTGATTATGGCTGAGATTGCAGTTAGAGATTTACTTCGTGATGCACTCAGATTGTTTGACTGAATGCCTAGATTGCTTGATTTCAATTTAGATATGTCACCCAAGCGTGCTTAGTTCCGCTTCAGTAAGGTCAAGGTATGAGCGAATTGCCAAAGTGTCCTGAGTGTTCCAGTCCGTATGTATATGAAATGGGAGCGTTGCTAGTTTGCCCAGAGTGTGCTCACGAATGGTCGGCAGAAGAAGCCAACTCCGAAGCCCACCAGGCCCAACCCGTAATCAAAGACGCGCTCGGAAATGTTCTAGCAGATGGTGACAATGTCACGATAATCAAGGACCTCAAAGTAAAAGGTAGTGCAACTTCAATCAAGGTCGGCACAAAAGTGCGGGGGATTCGCCTTGTGTATGGCGCAGGAGATCACGATATTGATGCGAAAGTAGATAATTTTGGCCCGATGATGCTCAAATCCAGTGTCGTCAAAAAGGCTTAGGCCAATAAATCGCAGTCTCTGGTAGTTATTTCTTGAAAAATCAGGTTTCCGCCAGCAATATCCCTGTGTTTCAAGACAGCAAATATCGGGGTAAAGTCCTAACTATGTGCGACGGTAGTTGGCATTCGAGGTTACTCAGGTGCCTGTCGAATAAGGGGATTTGTGATGAGAGCAGGTAAACCGATAACTCGGTTCTTGAGCCTTGTGGTGATCATGTCCCTATCTGCATTCGGGCTTAACATTCAACCAGTTGGCGCTGTTACGGTGTCGCCGAAACCGGTAATCACAATTTCCCAAGAAAACCTCTTAGTCGCGGCCGCGGTTGATGTCGCAGACAACCAAACAGTTGGCAAAGTTACTATCAAGGTCGGTGATGCTGCGGCTGTAACGCTAGCCAAGCCTGATGCGGATGGAAACTATTCAAAGCTGCTTACCAGAGCGAATTTTGGAACAAGAATTATTTTCACAGCGACAGCTTTTGATGAAGACTTAGTTGAATCGGAAGTCACGACCAGTAGTGCATACACTTTCACTGCTGCTGCGGCTCCTACCGCAATAAATGTGTTCCAAGATGATTTAGTAGTCTCTGCCGAAGTTGTGCTGGCCCCGCGAACAACAGTGGGCCGAGTCACTGTGAAAGTTGGCACTGCTACATCGTTGGTATTAACGGATGACGGTTCTGGCGCTTACTCAATCGAACTAACGCGCGCTTCGATTGGCAAACAAATAACTTTTACTGCGACTGCAGTTTCAGATGATGCACTCCCAGACTCGGATGCAATTTCAAGTTCCCCATTTTTGTTGGCAGTAACTGCACAACCAACCGCAATTTCAGTCATACAATCTGGATACGACTTAACGGTTAATGTGACAGTGCCTGATGATCACAGTATCGGGACAGTAACAATCAAGATTGGTTCTAGCCCGGCAGAAGAATTGGTGGCCACCAGAGGTTCATACACGTATTCAATAGATGATTCTGAACTAAGCAGAACTTTTATTTTCACCGCAACTGCGATATCCAATGGACCGTTGGAATCTTCGCCGCTGTCTAGTGCACCATTTATTCCAGCGCAATCAAAGAAACCTCTTGCGATTTCTTTGGTTCAAGATGGCTGGAATGTTCAGGCAAGTTTTGATCTTGTTACTGGTTCAGATTTAAGTACAGTTTTTTACACCGTAGATGGTGGCAACCCTACGTATTTAGACCCCAACAAATCAGGTATGACTTTAGAGTTTGCACCAACAGACTTGGGCAAAGTTGTTGTGGTTCAAGCATCGGCTGTGGACTCGAATCTCCCCGAATCTGGATACACCGCAAGTCGGTCATTTATAATCTCTAAATCAGCGTCACCGGCATCAATCACGGTTACTCAGAGTGGGCTAGTCGTAACCGCGGCTGTTAAGGCCCCAACACTTAGCGTGATTTCCAGTGTGAAGGTAAGCGTTGACGGCGGCAACCCTAGCGTCGTTACACCTGACAATGGGATTTATCGAGTAACCCTAACAAGGGCTGATTTTGGTAAGTCTGTAGTTTTTACCGCAACCTCGCGCAAGTTAACTCTGCCAGAGTCTGACGAATTTTCCAGCGCACCCTTTACTTTTGCTGTGGCTTCCAAACCAACTTTTGTGACTATTGCAAAATCAGGTTTGCTCATAAGCGTGGTTATTTCTGCTGGAGAAGGCCAAAGTGTGGGTTCAGTCTTTGCCATTATCAACGGCGGGACCCCCAAGGCCGTATCAGCAACGCAAGGTGTCTATTTGTTGACACTCGCTCGCAACGAGGTAGATAAGCCTGTAATTTTCTCTGCGACTGCGACAAAATCTTTCCGAGCGCAATCAGATGCTGTATTCAGTGAGCCAGTCACAGTTTCACTTGCCGCAAGCCCGACATTTGGGGTTGTTACTCAAAACGGGTTGAGTGCTCAAACGACTGTTTCGGTTGAACCTGGACATACGATTAAATCAGTCACTGCATCAGTAGGCGGTGGAAAATTCATTAAAGCAACTGCAAAGAATGGTTTTTATACCATGAAGCTAGTTGCGGGAGATGTTGGGAAAACCATTATTTTTAAGGCAATAGCCGCCGCTAGAGCTATGCCTGATTCTGATCCAGCACTTAGTGAACCGCTAATTTTTACGCGGGCACCTTCGCCGGTTTTTTCCGAATTGCAGCAAAATCTTTACGCGGTCTCAGTGCGTGTTGCCGCTAATCAGGGACAAACAATCGGGGTCGTTGAATACTCCATAGATGGTGGAAAATTTAAATCAATCGTTGGCGTGGATGGCCTGTACACAATCACACTAAAGCGCGCTTACCTAGGCATGCCCATAACATTCCGAGCCAACGCTAAGGAAAGTAAAAAACTCGATTCCGATTATGCGCTAACCAGTCCTTTGATTTTTTCATCTGCGACTTTGCCAACCTTTTCGAGTGTTACACAAGTTGGTTTTGTTACAACTGCAGTAATTGACGCGGGGGAGGGACAAACCCTTGAAAAGGTCTCAGTCAAAGTGGGCACAGCGAAATGGCGAGTGCTTGAACCAGTCGATGGTCAATATGTTGTTGTGGGTACCATCAAAGATCTTGGCAAGGTAATAATTTTTTCAGCCACTGCTCTCAAGTCCGGTCTACCGGTATCCGATCTCGCTCTTAGTTCTGACCTAACAGTCTCTAAAGCTTTAGTCCCAGTTTTCGGGAAAATTTCACAAAGTGGCCTCACTGTTCTTGCCACAATTGATGCCGGAGATGGTCAAACATTGGGTCCGGTATATGTCAAAGTTGGAGCGAAGGCACCCACAATTGTCAAAATATCTAAAGGTAAATATCGTGCAGTTTTAACTCGTGCAGACTTGGGCAAGTCAATAACTTTTACGGCAAGCGCCCGCAAATCCAACTCTGCTGATTCAAATAGCGTCACGAGTCCGATCCACGTATTTGCTGCAGCTAAGAAGCCCATCTCCATCAAGGTATCTCAAAAGGGTTTAGTCCTTTCTGTCGCTGTTAAGAACGCTGCCGGACAAGCCACAGGAATTGTCACAGCATCTATAGGTGGAGCAAAGGCAAAGCGAATCAAGCCTGTTAAGGGTACGTACTCATTAAAAGTTACGCGCGCACAAGTTGGAAAACAGGTTGTCTTCACGGCCACCTCAACGCAAACTGGATTAGTTGAATCTGATCCAATTCTTAGCAAAAAATACAAGGTTCGCCCATAATCTCCTTTTCTAGAAACTCTCGTAGGATTAGAGAAGAGTCTGTTCACAAAAAGACGAGGTAATTACGGGAGAAGCACATGGCTAACAGCTTGTAACAGTTGGGTACCAACTTTTTTTTATTCTGGGGGCTATTTCGAACAAGTTTGGTGAATTGAATTTCGGGTAATCTTATTTATATTTAAGGCGCTCTGCAGGGTATTCGTGTTCGTAGATATTTTTAGGATTGATAATGGCAACCTCGTTAATTGGGTTACGCAGATTTCGTGCGCTAGTCGTCGCAGTCTCACTTGCTACAGGTCTACTCGGCACATCACCAGCTAGTGCGATAAACGAGCCAGCCAAAACCAATTCTGCAACTGTTAATCAGGCCGTAATTAGATCCGCCAATGTTTCCCCGAGCCCTGCACCAAATGCAGCACCAAATCCCCCGGGGTATCCGGGAACTCCGCAACGTTTCGCACTCACGCGTGGAAACAGTTTGGCCAAAGTGACCTGGTTGGCACCGCAAAATAATGGTGAACCTGCTGTGACAAGTTACGTGATCAGTGCTTCGTTAAAGGGCAAAATAGTAAAGTCATTGTCAGTTCGAAGTTCTCTAACAACAACGAAAATTACCGGTCTCACCAATGGTCTGACGTATTCGGTATCGATTAGAGCCAAAAACTCTGTTGGCCTCTCTCCCGTGGCAAAGACGCTTGCAATCGTTCCGTCCACAATCTCTCCTAAAGCGCCTTCTGCGCCAGTATTCACACTTGTAGATGCAAATTCACGCGCAGCAAATTTAAAATTTAGATTGGGCTCAGACAATGGTTCAACAATTACTGGTGTTGAATACAGCGTCAACTACTCATCGAGTTGGACATTACACAATTCTTCAACATTGGCATTGTCTTTAACGGACTTGGCAAACGGGATTGCGCAGAACGTGCGAATGCGGGCGATTAATTCAATTGGGAAGAGCAACATTGCAACCGCAACTTTCACCCCAACTGCAAACCAAAACTCCATTAATTTCACACAACCATCAGAGATGAAAGTAGGAGACACAAACCAGCCATTGGTTGCTAGCGCACCAGGTGGTACAACAACTTTTGTAAGCCAGACGCGATCGGTTTGTTCGATTGCCTATGGCGCTATTCATGCGATCGCTGTTGGCACGTGCACGGTTCTGGCATCCAATACCGGAAATGTTTACTATCAAGCTGCCCAAAGCGTGAGTCGCTCGCTTCAAATTTCTAAGGGAGTTACCCCAACACCGACTTCAACGCCATCCCCAACACCTACTCCAACAAGTCCTGAAGGGGAGTTGCTTTGGTCAGAGGAATTCAATGGCTCATCGTCAACGGCACTTTCTTCATCGACTTGGGATGTAAATGTTGGTGATGGGTGTGCTGCCCCGTATAACAACTGTGGTTGGGGAAATGGTGAAAAGCAATATTACTTAGCCAATGCAAACAAACTTGATGGTGACGGCAACCTGGTAATCACAGCGAAGCGCACAGATTCAAGCGACTCTAGATCTTGCTACTACGGAAAGTGCGCTTGGACCAGTGGAAAGGTTACAACTCAGGACAAAGTTCTTTTCACTTATGGGTACATCGAAGCGCGAATTCAGAGCACAGGCGGCGGCGGAACTTGGCCAGCATTCTGGATGCTAGGAAATGACATTAAGACAAATCCTTGGCCTGGATGTGGCGAAATTGACATTATGGAGTCTGAAGGTAACCAGCCGTATACCAATTGGATGACAATTCATCGACCAGGTTCTATCTGGGGTGGCAATAGTCCGATAGGTACAACTAAAACCTTTAATTACAAGTTATCTGATGGTTTTCATAACTACGGCATCATGTGGACACCCACCTCAATTGAATGGCGCATTGACGGGGTTAGCTACTTCACAGTAAACCGGTCTCGAGTTGGAAACGGACCATGGCCGTTTGGCGAAAATGACGGAAAATCACCGAAATTCTACGCAATTGCCAATGTGGCTATGGGTGGAAACATGGGTGGGGTCATCGATGCGGGGCTTCAGAGCGACTCATTGAAGATTGACTGGATT
>VFKC01000016.1 GCA_009885745.1 Actinomycetota bacterium | reverse complement strand
TTTGCCAGTGGGTTCACTTCAACCAAAGTTGCATCTTCGGCCACAAGTACTTTCCAAAGGCTCTGCAGAATTTCAATAACCTGCTCGCGCACTTCGGCTGGGAACTTGGCTGCATCAACAATCTCGGCTGCCTTTTCTGGGGTGCAACCAACGATGGCATCTACGGCAACCTTGGCCAGAGCCTCGGGCTTAGTGACTGCAACTTCTTCAATTTCCATTCCGCCTTCAACACTGGCCATGGCCAAGAAAGTGCGGTTGGAACGATCAAGTAAGAATGACACGTAGTACTCATCAGCAATATCAGCAGCCTGAGTTACCAGTACCTTGTGAACTGTGTGACCTTTGATGTCTAGGCCAAGGATTTCGCTGGCGCGCTCTTGTGCCTCATCTGGAGTGACTGCAAGTTTCACACCGCCGGCTTTACCTCGACCGCCAGTTTTAACCTGTGCCTTGACCACAACAGTGGTGCCGATTTCCTCGGCGGCAACTTTGGCATCTTCTGGGGTTACGACAACGCGACCCGGAACGACTGGTACTCCATGGGCTGCGAAGAGGTCTTTAGCTTGATATTCGTATAAATCCACGAATGCGGGTCACTTCCTACTCGAAGTTTGCGGCCAAACGCCAACAAACTCTAGGTCAACGGTGTTTAGTCTATCGGTCAATGTTTACAAGGGTTACCGCGCCTCAGGTTCTCCGTGTCTTAACATCCGATAGACTCGGGTGAGGAAAAAGTCAGCGAAATTGCTTTAGGCGTTTTGTTGCGTGAACTGATTTTTATGTGGGGGGGTACGAGCACATGGGCAATGCACAACCTGGTCGCCATCGCGTGGCCAAGCATGCTGCCCCCAAAAAGTCTCGGCTGAGCTCTCGTCAAACTGGCGTCCTTTTTGGTTTAGCCGGACTTAGCACTGTTGCCTTAACTTCATCGAGCGCGGTTGTTACTGCCTCGACTGAGATTGCCATCCCGACAGCCTCAGAACAGGCAAGTGCGTCAGAGCGCAAAATCATCACAGTTTCAATTCGCAAGGCTGGCCTTTCTCGTGCCCAGGCCGCGAGCCGTTCCGATGATCGTCAGTCTTTAGAAGTGTCGGCACTTATTGTTAAGGCTGCCAATCTTGGTAACACGACACAGCAGATTGATACCACGCCAACTTTGACTGCAACTGAGCGCATTGCACTTGGTGCGGTGGCGCCAACTGATGATCAACTAAGCACCCTTGTTGCACAGACGATTGAGGATCAGGCCAGCCAAGCTCAGCGCATCATTGATGTTAAGGCCGCCAAAGAGCGCGCACGAATTGCCGCAGCCAAGGCTAAGACTGAAAAAGCAAAGCAGGACAACAGTGGCTCGGGTGGCCCAGTTGGCACAAATGGCTACTCATATTCCAATTCTGTTTCTGGTCTTAGTCGCGCGGACATTGCCAAGCAAGTTGCTCGACTTGGAAAAGTTGTTGTTCCAGTCAAGGGTGGCTATAAATTAAGCGCCCGATTTGGTGAGCGTGGCTACATCTGGTCAAACGGTTGGCATACCGGCATGGATTTTGATGTGCCAAACGGAACTGGTGTGGTGGCTTCGGCAAGCGGAACAATTTTGAGCGCTGGATGGGCCGGTCCTTACGGTTATCACATCGAAATTGATCACGGCGATGGTTACATCACTACTTACAGTCACCTTTCGCGCATCTACAAGTCCTCAGGCTATGTTTCTACCGGTGAAGTTCTCGGACTTTCGGGTAGCACCGGCAATGTGACTGGCGCGCACTTGCACTTTGAAGTTTATAAAGGTGATTCATTCATCAACCCAGCCAATTGGCTTTGGGGTAACTAGTTCCCATTTGGAATCTTGGGTGGAGCCAAATTCGAAACATCAACATGATCGAATCTATTAGGCCCAGGTGTACCTTTGGTAACCGCTAGCACCAAATTGTAGATAGGTATCAGCATGAACCACCCACTCTTGTCAACATCATGCATCCGGCGGACAGCCGCAGTGAGTAGAGGGATTGAAATCGCAAAAATTCCAACCATAAATACCTCTGACTGAGTTGCAGCGAACGCTGCATATAACGCTGGGTGGATCGAATAGAACCACCAGAACTCGCTTCGACTAGCGCGACCCGCCACAACGAAATACTTAGACAAACAAACCTTAATTGATTCACTGAAAGACATTTTGTCTCCTCTCCATTTTCACGGTACAACTTAACTCGAGGACTTGTACCGCTTTTAAGAAATTTGCCTATCACAAAGCCTTTTTTAAGTAACTCTCCGATATTTAAGCCTGGCAAGTGCCCCCTCAACCGGAACAAACTCGGCTGACGCTAACTACATAGCAGCATCCTGATTCGGTGAGAGCGTCAAAGCCAGGCCAAGTTACGAGACCTCTAAAGATGTGATTAGGAGGCAAAACCCCTTGCCCTTGCAGAAGAAATCACTTCTGCATTAACACCGTCTACTTTAGAGCTGTTGTGGCACTTACTGGCTCGGAAATTGCTCCCCAGCCAATTTTATTGTGAGCACGAAGACGGACTGAATATGTTGTAATGCGCCTAAGGCCCAGAATGTATTGCGGAGATCCGGTCGCACCTGCATTCCAACTGTGCCAGCTACCACCGTTCACTGAGAAGGCATACCGAGTGATCTTTGATCCACCGTTGGAATCTGGCGC
>VFKC01000093.1 GCA_009885745.1 Actinomycetota bacterium | reverse complement strand
CGGTGGGCAAACGAATCAATGGTGAATCAGTCTGGTTGCCGAGTCTGCGCGAATCTCTTTGGGTTATGGACGTACTGGACAGAGTCAAAGTTTCGTCCCGGCCTTAGTGCGCGTGTGAGATGTCTCAACATGTTCGATTAAGACTTTATGAATGGCGTCACTTTTTCAGCGGTTACTGTCAGATTACTTTCCAGACCAGTAACTGAAATGAGCAACTTCCTTGTAGCAAGCCAACTCGATGCGGCAAACCATTCACGTCAAGTCTTTTGAGGCTCATGAATTGTCAACTATGTACTGTCAACCAAAGTGTTGTTCGTCATGCAGGGCAAAAGGTGACTATCAGTTCGTAGGACAATCACCCGTGGCTGATGCACCGTAGTCTGCACGGTCAGAGAATTTCTCACCGTAACCAATTGCGTAGTATTTCCCGGGATCTGGAGTGCCAAAATGTACAGGATCGAATTTTCGGATACTCATACAAAATGGAAGCATTCCGCCGCTAGGTGTAACATGCAGGCGAGTGACTTGACCACTGGCATCAGCAATATTTTTGACAGAAATCTTCGGCTCTGATTCTCTGAACTTTTTTAAGATGCCATCAATAATCGCTGGATCGTAGGGGTCAACTTGCAGATGTGTGACCCGGTAACTTCCGATCAGATTTAAGATCGTCAATCTCTCATCGACTGGAGTGTCTTTTTCGGTATTTGGGTCGAGGTCAATCTCACCGTAGTAGGCAGAAATAGTAGCGTTGTACGTGAATTTACTGCTTTCGGTAACTGGTGTTTTTGTTTCGCGATTTAGATCTACCCACAGTGTTGATTTTCCATTTTTATCTTGGGTAAAACCGTAGAGGCTAAAGGAATTTGATACCCGAATATTGTCAATCGCTGATAAGCCACTCAAACTAGCGACGCAAGTTATCTGAAGGTGTTTCTCTGGGCTGCTTTTACTTGGCGCTTCATCGGACAAACTCGAAGTTCCAAGCTGGTTGGCGTATGCAATAAATGCCTTGCATTCTTTGGCAATAGAATTCGAACTTGTTTTCCTTGCTGTGAATGTTTTGCCGGTTATCGGAAACGGCGAACCGCCCTGTAACTCAATTTCGCCCAGTGTGTAGCCAGGTGCTGGAGAAAGCGAATGCATCTGTTCTATCGCTTTATGCGCCGCATCCTTGGCTGAACTTTTCTCAGTTTGGGAAAAATAAATATAAATTAACAGGGCTAGTGGAACGAGAATTAAGATTGTGCGTGCTTTCATGAATCGCCTTATTCTCATAGTTTTTCTCAGATAAATCAGAGACTAGCAGGCTCGGATATTTAGGAACCATACAATTCTGAATTTCCGTATGACAAGTGTTGCCAATTTCGGTTACTGTCTGGTTACTGTCAAAAGACAAATTCCCACACGAAAACTTCTTTTACTTGTACGCCCGAGAGGACTCGAACCTCCAACCGACAGGGTTCAAAAGCGGGTGCCGATGCATTTGTTTGAGTAAAGAAATACTCACTGTTTGCAAGGTTTTCTGCAAATAGTTTCAGTTGAGCAAACTATTCACGGCGAGTCTTTTCATGCTCATAAACTGTCAAATAAACTTTAAGAGTTATAGAGAGTTACCGTCTTAGGTTTTGGCCAAGACGGTCGCTCTCTTTTGTTTACAGAGTACTTAGTAAAGCGAGACTCGGCGTTCTGTGACTTCACCATTGGTATCCGTTAGGACACAGCGCCAATTTAGCTTGAATAGATCCAGTTCGACTTGCAGTGAATATGTTGCTAGTTCCAGACACCTAGCAGTTGCACGATTCTTAACCTGTGCATATCCCACCGATAGACACGTCGTCAGTAACACGAATGACGTTGCGAGGACGATAATAAGCACAAACAGCTTTCGAGAACGCAACTTCATGGAGACGGTGTCGTTGTTGTTCCACGCGCATGACTCACTATGAAGCTCCTGTCTTTAAGCTCATGAGCTAGAAGATTCCACTTTTCTCCATTGTCTTTGCCACCGTCGTCTGTCTTAGAAATCTCCGAGAGCCTCATGTCTTCAAGTGTTATCAGGGCTGCTTCAGCGACTGCATCTACCGTGAGGTGTGCCCCTAGAGATCCGAAGGTCAGAGTTTGTCCCGTTGTAGGGTCTTGAACCTGAATGTCTATGTAGGTGAGTTCGCTAGCTTTGGCCTCAATTTCAGCCTCAAATTCTGTCACAGATAACGGAGAATTCATGCTGAACTCAACACTTTGTTCAACGGCCCGAGCCTGACTAAAAATACAACCAGGAACAAGTGTTATTGTGCCTAAGAGAGCGACTATCTTGGACTTATGTAACTTCATTGTAACCCTTACGGTTGAGTTGTTTGTTATATGCAAAATAAGAGTAGCACATAATTGCAACAATCGGATGGTGAGGAGTCTTGTGACTGCGAATTTCCCCACACGTATAACAAAGCCGACAGTTGCTATTGCCATGTACCTGCTTAGTTTGGAAGGCAAAGCGACCTATGGATTGGAAATCGGACGCTCTACCGGCCTTGGATCCGCATCCGTGTATGCGGTACTCGACCGCCTGGAACAGTACGGCTGGCTTGAATCCGAATGGGAGGCTGACTCTGGTCGTAAGGGTGCCCGCCGGAGACTCTACAAACTCACAGAAATTGGAACGACTGAATCTAATAGATTGACAGAAGAGAGCAAAGTCAAAATTGTCAGCATTTCTATCAACAATCTAGCGACAGGGCGCGCTTGATGAGGCAGTTCGCGAGCTACCTGTTCAATCTTGTTACCGCTCTTCTGGGTTTGGAACGCAAAACACGACTAAGGGAAGAGTTGAGTTCTGATTTAGGGCTCATCGATCAGGAAAACCAGCGTGTTTCGACAATCAATTCTTACACGGTCAGGGCCAGCTTAGATTTACTCAGAGTGCAGCATCTGAGGCCAGTAATTCTGACTTGGATTATGATTGGAATTTTCCTTGCCACAGTCAGAACTCAGTCGTTTGCCATTCTCGGACTGTTCGTCTACCTAGTCATATTTGCTCGTCCTGCTCGTGAGACAAGTATTCGAGGAATCGCGTATGAAGCCTTCTTTCAAGTAGCCGTGTTTGTGTGCCTTGCAGGCATAGTTCTTGGTGCTGGCCTTGGCCTCAGTCTGAACCACGCAAGTGGCCGTCCGTATTTGAGCGCTCTTGCAACTGCGCAGTTAGTGGCTTTAATTGTCTATTTGGCAGCAATTGTGATCTCGAGGGACATTGCCATCCTTCATCGCCATTTGACAGCAAGACTTTTGCACATGCTTTTGATACATGCTCTTGTCCTGGAATTAGTTTTCAACCCAGCTGGAATTCCTCAGACGCAAATCTTAGTTGTCGGCACCTTGGGTTGGATTGCTATTCTGCTTCTCGGCGTAGATAAGCGCAAAGTGCCTGCCGCGTTCACTTCAGTTCTCCACGCAGTTGAAGAGGATGCGCAGAATCCTCTGAGCGAGCGACTGGCTGCAGCGTCTCACATCTCACACGGTAGTGGCAACATCTGGCCAAATGAATAAAGCAAGAGCGACCCGAGTAAATGTCGATGTCGCTACTTAAACTGTCAAATAAACTGTCAAAAATGGCGACAGCTCAAAAAACTTCTTTACTTGTACGCCCGAGAGGACTCGAACCTCCAACCGACAGGGTAGAAACCTGTTGCTCTATCCATTGAGCTACGGGCGCATGCATTTCACGATCAAATGACCAGTCAATGCGGGATGTGCTTCAGGCAATTGTACTAGCCAATGCGTCAATTCAAATAGTTCTGTTGTCCACGCAAACTGACTTATCCCCAGAGCTGTAAATGCCAGCGCAGATTTCATGTCTCTGCGTGCATTATGTAGCCATTACATCAACAACATGGGGGACTTATGAATTCTGCAATGACAATGGTTACTGGCAATGTGGCCACAGACATTCGCTTCACGACAACTGGCGAAGGATTGCCCGTAGCAAGTTTCCG
>VFKC01000094.1 GCA_009885745.1 Actinomycetota bacterium | reverse complement strand
GAGATCCATTTTTTCGTAGATGTAAAACCAGTCGCATTTACGTAGTCACTCGGTGAGCCAGCCACATCATTAAGAATTGGTGAGGTCAGGCGCAAAGTCACTGATTTCCCCTGTGGCACAATGACGCCTTTGTTCCAAATCTTTTTCTTGCCAGATTTAACGCAGGTAAATCTTTTACCATCGGTTATTGCGCTTTTGCCTAGGGGCGAACAAGTCATGCCAGATTTGATTTTTGCCTGGGACACACTGGGCAAACAAAGCATGAACAATGCGCTAATCATGACAATGATTAAGTTCCTAGGATTCACATCAAACCTTTCAAATATTCACGTCCTTAGAGCCTACTGGGACTCAACAAATGTGCTCATCCGAAGATTGGCAAGGCATCAATTAATTTCTCTAGACCGTTCGGGTATTATGTGTAACAGTTAAGTAATTATCCAAATACTAATTATTTCAAGGTCTAATCATGAACCTCAAGTCAGTTAGCGTCAAAAGCAAATCAGGCATTTACCTGTTAGTTGCTTCGTTGATTCTGCTAACTGGTGTCTCTTCTGCGCGCGCTGTTTCAGAGACCGATGAATTGGAAGTTCGAAACACAACTTTTTCAAGCACAAGCACGCCATCTACTGCAGTCGTCATTTGGGATGCGATTGGTTCAGATCCAATCGAACCATCAGTTGATACGGATCCATTTATATTGACCACTTTCTTTGAAGTAACGATTGATAACGATGGGACAGCTTCATGTTTTCATGAAGTGGAAACCATCGGCATCAACACGATTGAGGCCAATCAAACTTCATTGACATCATGCAACCTTGAAAACCTAGTTCTTGGCCAAACGTATGAAGTAACTGTCACGCCTTTCTACGCACAACAAAGCGAGGAAGACGAGTTACTACAAGGAATATCAGAAACTCGTCTTTACACTCCAATCACCCCCCCTCTCCCGCCAACGGTAACTGTTGTAAATTCGGTAGCTACCGGCAAGATCACTGTGACTTGGGCGCCTAAAGTTGCTGATGAAAATATTGTTGGCTGGCATGTTGAGCCAGGCGACTTGATGCCGTTCGATGGTGCATCTGATTGTTACGCATGGACTCCAGTTGATCCGGAAGATCCAACCGCTGAGCCTACTGATTCGGGCCAGGGTCTTGACCTTGAGACAACATCCTGCACACTAAGCAACGAACTGTTCGACTCTGAATATGCCTACCAAGTTGCTGTAACGCCCATCTACAGCGAATATCTCATGTCAGGAAGAGCGGGAATAGGCTGGTTAGGTAATTACCGAGCTGCCGGTCCAGGTATTTTCACCGCAATTAGTGTTGTGCAAACTGGAGAAGAATCCGCGAAAGTCTCTTGGGTTTTGGAAACCATGAACAAGGCGCCAAAGGCCACTTTCAATGTGGTTGTTTATCGGGCTGATGACATGAACGAAGAGCAGATTCTAATTGACAGTTGCGACGAATTGGCAAGCACTGTTTCTAATTGCTCAATAACCAACCTCACTGCGGGTGTTAAATACTCAGTTATCGTGACTGCTTACAACGACAATGATGAGGTAAATACTTCAGAAGATCCAGACGGTCTCTATTTTCATATGGAAAAGCCGTTGACTCCAGATGACTTCGCTGTTGAAGTTACCCCCGCTGGCTTGAACTTTACTTGGACTGCAGTTACAGCACCCGGCATTCAATTAGATGGTTTTGCAATAAGCAAGGTTGGCGGAATAGCAGTTTCAGATATTTGTCTCGGCCTCATCGCCTCGGATACTTCCTGCACATACAGCGGCCCGCTTCCTCGTGAAGCTAGGCAAACTTTTGAATTGGTTGCAGTAAATCTGAGCGGAAACTCTGAGGGTCTAACCGCTATGGCGACTATTGACATTGCAAAGATCCCGTTGCCGGCAAAGTCACTTGAAGTTCGCATGATCAATGGTCTACCAACACTCACTTGGATCCCAGGGGTAACTGCAGGGGCAAAGAGCACTGTTTATCTAAACGACAAGGCTTACGCCTGCAAGCCTGGCTCATCTAAATTTATCTGTGTATTGGGCAACATAAGTAAAATTAAAACTTACAAGGTCTCCGTTTCAACCACTGTTTCTTCCAGCGTCTCTCCATCTGCACCGCTGACGTTCACTGTGCCGAAAATCAGTTACTCCCCGCAGGTTGCGCAAAAGTTCTCTGGCAAATCTATAACTCTTACGTGGAAGGATGCGCCAGCGAACCTTTCCAAAAGAAAGATCAAAGCAATTACTGTTTTAATCTCGCCAAAGGTGACTGGTTGCACCCGAATAAAGGTGAATGCGGTCTCATGTAAATTCCCGACCTTAACAAAGGGCACAATTTACACTGCCAAAATCAAGATTGATTATCTAACCGGTGCAGATTCGTTAGGACGAATTATCATTGTGCCTCTTCTATCAAGTTCAAAGCTCGTTTAGTTTTTAAGCACTTGGCGGTAGGTCGCCAAAGTCTTTTCAACCATTTGCGAACTGGTGAAAAGGTCTAGCGCACGCGCATGCGCTGTTTGTCCGATTCTTTGACGCTTTGGAGATTCGACAATTAACTGCAAAATACTTTCGCGCAAAGCCACCACATCGCCAATCGGAACAATAACTCCACTTTGACCATCACCAAACACATCGTTGGCGCCGGAAGTATTGGTTCGCACGCATGCCATTTCGCATAACATCGCTTCAACAACACTCAACGGAAAACCTTCCTTATAACTAGGAAGCGCCATGATGTCACTAGCCCAATAAACTTCGCGCGAATCAATGTGACCAAGAAAATGTACTCTTGCGCTCAGACCCAGTCGCTCAACTGATTGCTCAATTTCTGTGCGCAAGCTACCGACCCCAGCAAAGAGTAGGACTAGGTCGTGACCAGCATCAACTAGAGGAGCCACCGCCTCGAGTAAAAGTTGGTGACCCTTGACTGGTTCTAACCGACCAACCAGACAGAGGGCAATTGTCTGATCTTGAATTTTAAATTTCGTTCGAGCCGCCAACTTTTCTGTCGATGTTGCAGGTCGAAAATATTTTTCGTCAGCACCGTTATATATAGTGTCGATTTTTTCGGGCACTATTTTAAAATCAGTGATTAGGTACTCTCGACATTCACTGCTAATCGCAATTGATCGGCTACCCCAAAACGAAAACAACTTATGTGCCCTACTCGACCCAATGTCTAGAAGATGGATTGTGGTTACAAAGGGGACACGAAGCACGATTTTGCTCAATTGCGCGTAGGCGCTTGTGATGCGCCAATGCACGTGTAACAAATCAGATTTGAATTGCCGAACGACTTTTAGGGTCTCCACGGCCGCGGCCAACAGCCGAATTGGATTGCGTGTGTTGTAGTCCAACCGAAAATGTTGGATTCCATGAAATTCAAACCACTCGACTCCCTGTTCATGTGAACCGTAGGTTCCGCCACTGATTAAGCCAACTTGCCAGCCTTTTGCCTGCAATGCCTGTGCCAAAGTCATCATGTGCGTGGTAACACCACCAGAATCAAGGTATTTGGCCAAAAATAGGATGCGCTGGCCAGAATTAGGTTTACCTTTCATTTCAAGCCCCCTAGATGCTGCAGTTAGTCCGCGTTAGCCAAAATTCCAAACTTTGTTCAAGTCTAAGAACTTTTTGCAAATTCATGCCTATCGTAAGGCGGGGCGACTTTGCTGTGGGGGAACAGAAATAGTCGCCGGTGATGTTTACCCGGTTCTAATACTGGACACATTAAACATAGGAGATTGGCCTTGTGGCTAATTCTGAGAGGAGCAAGATGTCTACAATTCCCCGCCAGGTCCGAAAGGTTCTGGCTTTAGTTGCAACGTTTTTCACAGTCGCTGCTTTGTCCTTGACTGGGGCTACTTCGGCTAATGCCAATGGTTCGCCTTACACAGTGCGCTTAACTTCAGCCGGTGTAGTAGATCAAGGTTTCCAAGGGTGGTTTGAGTATTATCCGGCCGGAATTGCACACAATGTCAAACATGTGGACCTAGGCGCATCAGCTATCTTGACTTATCACGTCAGTGATGGCAGTGGCGCAGTTGAAGGCGCCACAGTGACCTTTGTGTTCAATAAGGCATATAGCGGTTCAACCGCACATGTTTTGGTTGGCTCAGCGGTTGGTTCAGGCGAATCAAACACCACAGTTACTGGGGTTACTGATGCAAGCGGTGATGTCAGTTTCACGGTTGTCAATACTGACGCAACAGCTCAGGGCGCAAAAACCTTTTCTCAGGTTGCTGCTTATGTAGATGGGGCAGTAGACGCCTTTGATGTAACAGATCTCATCTTCGATCCGCTGGTAGCTCCAACGACAGCCAACATCCGGATTATTGCCGCAGATCGACTACACATGTCAGATAAGGGCTATTGGTGTGGTGGATGTCTGGTGAAGTTTGTCGAGGCCGGTGCGGTTTTAACCCTGAGCTACCTAGTTACTGATGGCTCCGATGTCCCACTTATTGACACGCAGGTAAGTCTTGCGAAGTTACCGACTGGTGCAGGCACATTTACTGGTGATTTAACTGCCACCACAAATGCCTCGGGTATCGCTACTTTCACTTTGACGAACACCAATGATTCATCGCAGGCAGAACCACGACCAGTGGCTCCGAGCAGTATGGATTGGTGGGATGACTCACGAACTGTGAGCCCTGAAGTTGGCATGCGATTTAATGTGTCGATTTCAAGTGACATTGCAGCGGTACAAAATACTGATGCGGTGTTGTCGCATGTTGTCGCTTTGGCAGTCACTCCGACACCAACACCGACACCAACACCAACACCAACACCAACACCAACACCAACTCCAACATTGAAGAAGCCTGCGATCACATCCGCAGCTTCGATCTCAGGTGTTGCAAAAGTTGGCAAGTTGTTGCGGGCGAACAAAGGTACTTGGACGGGCTCTCCGGTTGTCACATACAAGTGGTATGCGTGTACCGTAAAAGCAACAACGGCTACTCCAGCAATTCCATTTAATTGCAGAGCTATTAGCGGTGCATCTAAGAGTTCGGTCGCGCTCAAGTCCGCACAAATGCGCAAGTACATTCGCGTATTAGTGATCGGAATCAACTCTGCTGGAAGAGCTCAAAGCCTGAGCAAGAGTTCGACCATTACGAAATAACTAAAAATAGGCCGTGGGGTCTTGGGCATTGCCCGAGGCCCCACTTTCATGCCGAAAACCTAATGAATGCCAAATAAGTAGACAGATTTAGCCCTTTCCCCAAACAAGGCTTAAAGCCTAGGTGTTTACCTGCCCTTAAGACTTGGTAACAATTCGGTATCGCAACTTTCCATCAAGGCCCGATAGACCCTAAGTTTGCTTTCAAGCGACTCGATTTCGAGCCGTTGCGACTGGTGTTATGCGGGGGAGATAAATGTTTTCATTTATCAAGATGCGGGTATCTAAGGTCTACTTCATTAGTTCATTTGAGAGGAAGCACATGTCTAACATGTCTCATTGGGTTCGCAAGGCCCTCGCACTACTAGCAACGATTGCGGTAACCGCATCGTTAGCTTTAACTGGAGCAACCGCATCACGCGCTGACGCCCCGACTGGTCCATGGACCATCCGTTCAACCAACGCAGGTGCCGTAGATCAGGGCAACCAAGGTTGGTTCGAGTACTACCACGCTGGTGCTGCTTACAAGGTTGATCATGTGACTGTTGGTACAACAAGTGCCCGCACGTTCCATGTGACAT
>VFKC01000088.1 GCA_009885745.1 Actinomycetota bacterium | reverse complement strand
TCGAAACTTGCCAAATATCTGGCTGGTTGGCTGGTCTTTTGGTACCGATGTGTTGTTGATGCATGGCAATGTTGATCCTGTTCAAGGTGGTATTTTATTGAGTCCGCCTTTGAAATGGAGTAAACCCGAAGATTTGCAAAGTTGGGCACAAACTGGCCGGCCACTTACTGCACTCGTTCCAGAGTTAGACGAGTTCTTAGTTCCAGAACAGGCCAGTGAACGTTTTGCAATAATTCCGCAGTGTGAAGTAATCGCGATCCCAAATTGCAAACACTTGTGGGTTGGCGAGAAATATGTACGTGTTGCTTTGAGTGAGATTCTCAAGCGCGTATTACCCGATGCGTCAGCTTTAGATTGGACTTGGGATGGTTCGATGCAAAAGTGGGATGATCTTGCTGGCGGACTTAGGCAATTGTGATGAGTCCTGAGTCAAAGGCAAATCAGACAATAGTGCTTTTGCACCCGTTTCCATTTGACTCTCGAATCTGGCATGAAGTTCAAGAAAAGTTAATGGACCATGGTTATCTAGTTCTGACTCCCAACTTTCGAGGTTGTGGCAATGTGGATCTTGGCACGCAGCCACCTGATATTGAATTGCTCGGTCAAGACATCTGGAATCTTCTTGATCTAGCGGGCATTAGCGAACCTATTGTTATTGGCATCTCGCTGGGAGGATATGTCGCAATGAGTATGTTGCGACAAAGGCCACTTGGTATCGCTGGGCTTGGTTTAGTGGATACCAAAGCGTCAGCAGATTCAACGCAAGCACGGGCAACCCGAATGGCAACTGCGGCGAGTATGAGCGCGCACACTGATGTAACAGAACTCACTAAGGCAATGCTGCCTAGGCTTTTGAGCGAGTTCACTCAAAATCATCGTGTAGAAGAAACCCAAGAAGTTCTCACTTGGATGCAAGAGGCTTCTGCGACAACAATTGCGTGGCTGCAGCGGGCGATGGCGCATCGACCAAGTAGCTTGGCACAATTGGCCAAATTCGCTGGTCCAGTATTGCTCATGCGAGGTAGCGAAGATCAAGTTTGTACTGCGCAAGATTACGCCGAGATGTCTGCTGTTTTACCCAGTGCCGAATATGTGGAAATCCCGAATACTGCACATCTGCCACCAGTAGAAGATCCCGAAGCGACAGCGGCAGCTATTCAAAATTGGTTGCAGTTTGAGTGTTCCCAACTAATTTCTGGGTAACTCTCGGGCGATGAATGAGGCACAATAGTGAGGTGACTCAACTACCGATGAACTTACAAGGTGTCGTAGACCTAGGGGCTATTGCTGCTGCGCGAGAGGCTCAGGCAAAGGCTGAAAAAGCGGCAGCAGAACGCCAACAAAACCCTGAAGCCATCGTCACGGTAATTGATGTAACAACTGCGTCATTTGAAACTGATGTTATGGATACATCCATGACGGTTCCAGTCATCTTAGATTTGTGGGCGACTTGGTGTGAGCCATGTAAACAACTTTCCCCTATTTTGGAAGCCTTAGCTGCAGAGTACGATGGTCGTTGGATTTTGGCGAAGGTTGACGTTGATGCGGAACAACAAATTGCCGCAGCGTTCAAAGTACAAACTGTGCCATCTGTCTTTGTCGTAATTGGTGGGCAAGTTGCTCCGTTATTTCAGGGTGCTATGCCCGCCGCTCAAGTCAGGGAAGTTATCGAGGCGGTTCTTGCTCAAGCTGCCAGCGTGGGAATTCATGGTGAGCAGAGTCCTGTTGCCGAAGAGCCGGCAAGCGATCCGCGATTTGATGTTGCGGAGGCAGCAATTGAATTGGGGGATTGGGCAGAGGCTGCTAAAGCGTACGAGACTTTACTCTCGGCTACGCCAAATGACCCCATCGCAAAGATTGGTTTACTCAATGCATTGCTTTGGCAACGAATCGACGGTGTGGACTTTGACGAAGCCATCGCGAAGGCCGAGATTAATTCGGATTTAGAAACACAACTTCTTGCCAGTGATGTTGAATTCATGTGCAATGATTTTGCCGATGCATTCAAGCGACTCACTCAGATTGTTGCTAACGGTGATGCAGGTGACAAAGAAAAGGCCAAAACGCGATTGTTAGAACTTTTTGAAATCGCAGGTGGGGCTGATCCTGTAGTGGTGCAAGGTCGAATCAATCTTTCAAACGCACTCTTCTAGCCTGGGCGCTTTAACGATTGCCCTAAGCCAAGGTGTACCAGCAAGTCGATAATGGCGGCAAAGTAATTATCAACTTGGCCTTTTGTTCATTAATTGGCTCATCGTGAGCCACTAGATTCCCGGCATTCAAGATCCCTGATCCGCCAAATTTTTCATCATCGGTATTTAGAATCTCACGCCATTGCCCAGCAGCAGGAACGCCCAGAGCGTAATTGTGTCGGACAACTGGTGACAGGTTAGTGACTGACAAAATCAATGAGCCCCCATGGCCGTATCTTGCCCAAGCGAAAACATTATCGGCAGCCCCATCAATTACCAGCCAAGAAAATCCAGCTGGTTCGTTATCTAGTTCCCAAAGTTGTGGGGTGGCTTTGTAGATCCGGTTTAACTGGGTAACACATTCGAGCATGCCTTGGTGAGGTTGGTAATCAAGTAAGTGCCAGTCGAGCGAATTTGCCTCTGACCATTCTTGTGGCTGAGCAAATTCAGTGCCCATAAAAACAAGTTGTTTGCCTGGATGAGCCCACATAAAGCCAAGGTAGGCCCGCATGTTTGCGAGCTTTTGCCAGTGGTCCCCAGGCATCCGCTCATAAAGCGAACCCTTTCCGTGGACAACTTCATCGTGACTAATGGGCAAAATAAAGTTTTCACTCCAGGCGTAGGCCAAGGAGAATGTCATTTCTCCATGGTGATACCTGCGATGTATTGGGTCATTTGACATGTACTCAAGTGAGTCATTCATCCATCCCATATTCCACTTGAAACCAAAACCTAGACCGCCATTATCCGTTGGACTAGTAACGCCGCCCCACGCAGTTGATTCTTCAGCGATCATTACTACACCAGGAAGTTTGCGGTACACCGTGGCATTTGTCTCCTGCATGAAGGCAACAGCTTCGAGATTTTCGCGACCTCCCAGGCTATTGGGCTCCCATTCGCCAACATCACGGGAATAGTCGAGGTACAACATTGATGAAACCGCATCCACTCGAAGGCCATCAATGTGATATTCGGAAAGCCAATAGAGTGCATTTGCCACAAGGAAATTTCGGACTTCGTTGCGACCAAAGTCAAAGATTAGTGTTCCCCAGTCTGGATGTTCGCCGCGGCGTGGATCCGAATGCTCGTAGAGCGCAGTTCCATCAAATTTGGCTAGTGCCCACGAGTCCTTTGGAAAGTGAGCAGGTACCCAGTCAACGAGAACTGCAATATTTGCTTGATGCAATGCATCAACTAGATATCGGAAGTCATCCGGGTTACCAAAACGCGAAGATGGTGCGTAGTAACCAGTTACTTGGTAGCCCCATGATGGCGCATAAGGATGTTCGGCAACTGGCATGAACTCAACATGGGTGAACTCAGTTTCCTTCAGGTAAGTAACAAGTTGATCAGCAAGTTCACGATAAGAAAGGCCTGGCTTCCAAGAACCAATGTGCACTTCGTAAATTGACATGGCGCCGTCATGCGGATTATTCAATTCACGTCGTTTCATCCAAGCATGATCATTCCAGACATACTGCGATTCAAATACCCGAGAGGCATTTGCGGGTGGAACGTCAGTAGCAAAAGCCATTGGATCTGATTTGGTATGCCAGTTCCCGTCACGACCGAGTATTTCAAATCGGTAGTAAGCGCCAGATGCCACAAACGGAATGAATAATTCCCAGACTCCTGAATTTCCCATGGATCGCATTGGATGAGCGAGACTTTCCCAAGAATTAAAGTCACCAGCGATTCGCACACCTTGAGCATTCGGAGCCCAAACGGTAAATGAGACACCTTGCACATTTCCAAGTTGGCGAACATGTGCACCTAGCACTCGCCAAAGATCCTCGTGACGACCAGCGCTAAATAGGTTTAAATCAAAGTCGCTTATTGTTGGCAAAAAACGGTAGGGATCATCAGCTGAGATTGGTCCTTGGCCATAATCAACGCTAAGGGTGTAGCCGGGGACTTCATCTAGTTTCAGTTCCAATATCCAAGTGCCACGGTGCTCAACTGTCATCGGGTGATGCACGTTGTTTATGACAACATCCACCGAGACTGCCCATGGTCGAAGTACGCGAATTTGCACGGTGCCTAAGCGCAAGTGGGGCCCAAGGATTGCATGAGGTTGATGATGCCAACCTTCTACTAACTGATCTATCTCACTTAGTTGCGCAGTAGCCATGTGATCCCTTTTATGCCTTTAACTTTTTACAGACATTATCAGGGCACAGGCGGTATTTGGGTTTAACTCAATGTCATTGTGTTCGTGCCAAGCCCAGGTTCGTCCGCTCAGCTCGTCAGTGAGCGTTACCTTTTCATGCCAGTTTGCACCAAGTGCTGGCATGTCTAGGTGAATAGTGGTGCGAATCGTTCGGCTTGGATCCAAGGTCACCACAACCAGAACTATGTCGTTACCTTCTTGCTTTGAGTAACAGATAACTGAATCGTCATCAGTTTTGTGGAAGGTGATGTTTCGCAATTGCTGAAGGGCTACATGGGAACGACGAATTGTGTTGAGTTTAGTGATGAATGGCGCCAGCGTCTTGCCTGCTTTTGCGGCGCTGTCCCAGTCTCGAACTTTGTATTCATATTTTTCAGAATCTAAATATTCTTCAGATCCTGGTTGCGTTGGCTCATTTTCATAAAGTTCAAATCCAGCATAGATACCCCAAGTAGGGCTAAGGGTTGCCGCTAAGGCTGCTCTGATTGCGAATGCATTTGGTCCGCCATGTTGTAAATACTCAGGCAAAATGTCTGGGGTATTAACAAAAAAGTTTGGTCGCATGTATGCACTTGCGTGACCGGCTAGTTCACCGAGATATTCAGTAATTTCTTTTTTGGAATTTCGCCAAGTGAAGTAGGTATAACTTTGTTGAAAGCCAACCTCACCGAGTGCTCGCATCATTGCCGGCCTCGTAAACGCTTCGGCTAAGAAAATCACATCTGGTTCGGTTTGATTTACCTCGCCTATTAGACGCTCCCAGAAATAAACAGGTTTGGTATGCGGATTGTCTACTCTGAAAATGAAAACACCCTGCTTGATCCAGTGTTTTACGACACGTAAAACTTCCTGGTAGATGCCTTCTGGGTCATTATCAAAATTGATTGGGTAGATATCTTGGTATTTCTTTGGCGGGTTTTCGGCATAAGCGATTGTGCCATCTGCGCGACTCGTAAACCATTCTGAATGCTCTGTTACCCATGGGTGATCAGGGCTTGCTTGCAGAGCAAGATCGAGGGCAATCTCAATGCCTAATTTATTGGCAGTCTTCACAAATTCTTTAAAGTCTGCGAGTGTGCCCAAGTCAGGATGAATTGCATCATGGCCACCTTCGGGCGAACCAACAGCCCAGGGTGAACCTGGGTCGTTTGGTCCTGGAGTCAAAGTGTTGTTAGGTCCTTTGCGAAAAGCTAAGCCAACAGGATGTATGGGAGGCAAATAAAGAACATCAAATCCCATCTCGGAAACAGCAGGTAGACGCTTTGCAGCACTCTTGAATGTCCCACTTTTCCAAGTTCCATCGGTGTTTTGAATCGCTCCTTCAGAGCGCGGGAAAAATTCATACCAACTGCCAAACAGTGCGCGCTTACGTTCTACTTTGATTGGGAATGGTCCGTAGCTAGATACAAGTTCTCGGATTGGATTAGCGGCTAATGCGAGTTGGGCACTTTGCTCATCAACGATAGCTAATCGTTGCGCTGAGGTTAGGCCAGGATTTACCAGTGCCAGCCGGACACCTGTCAATACGCGCGCGTCTTCGCGGCTAGCAATACTTACAATTTGATCGATGAGCGCAGCGCCTTCTGCGCATTCGAGTTCCACATCAATTCCCATTGGCACTTTGACATGGAATCGATGCAGCCAGGTGGCAATGGGGTTGCTCCAGGCTTCAATGTGAAACTGCCAGATTCCAATGACATCTGGGCGCACCATCGTTTCGAAACGGTCGGTGCCAGAGCCTTGTGGATCCATCCGATTTCGACTTACGACTAAACCGTCGGGGTTGGTCAGAATAACTTCGCCCGCGACTGCATCATGACCCTCGCGAAAGATTGTGGCAGCCACAGGAATGGCCTCGCCGAGCACTGCTTTGGCTGCTCTGGCGTCCGCCAATACTGGCCAAACATCAAGCACTGGAATTCGACCCATGGTCACCGGAACTTTAGCGTTTTTCGTCACGCTCTAACCGTACCGACAACTTAAATAAAAACTAAGTTTGAGGCGATGATTTTGCAGGCTGCTTTAAGTTCAGCAAGGTGACTTTCCACAATGCGCAAGACCAAGGCATAAGGCGAACTGCAACACCTGCTTTAGTTGTTTGGTGAGTTTCCCAATCGGCTTCATCTTGGGTATTGAAAACTAACTGGTATTCGCTTGCGAACTCACCCGCAGGCAAAATTACATCCACAGGACTTTCCGATGAGTTCAAGAACCAATAAAACGCATCATCAACCACATCGTATGGATTCTTTTTGGTGGTGACTCCGCCACCTAAGTACATACCTATTGAACGGGTCTCAAAAGATTCCCAATCTTCACGGGTGAAGCGTGTGGAATCTGCGCGCAGCCACGCGATATCAGGAACGTGGACAAAGTCTTGTGGTTGGCCTTTGAGGTAACCACTTCGCTGGAAGACTTTGTGGCTCTGGCGAATTCCAATTAGGTACTTCGTGAATGACAACATTCCATCCTGCCAAGGTTCACGATGCCAGTTTTGCCAAGAGACATCATTGTTTTGGCAGTAGGCATTGTTGTTGCCTCTTTGAGTGCGACCCATCTCGTCGCCTGCGACAAACATTGGAATTCCAGCACTCAAGATTGTGGTGCAAAGTAAGTTTCTCATTTGACGTCTACGATGAGTTCGAATCTTGATGTCAGTAGTGGCGCCTTCAACGCCGCAGTTCCAGGAGCGGTTGTTGCCAGTTCCATCTCTGTTTTCTTCACCGTTGAAATAATTGTGCTTGTCGTTGTAACTGACCAAGTCACGCAGTGTAAAACCATCATGTGCGGTGACGAAATTAACTGAGGCATGTGAACCATTAATTTGGTCCCAATAAAGGTCGCCAGAGCCAGTGAGTCGCCAGCCAAGTTCTGCAACTCCGCCACTTTGTCCCCGCCAAAAATCCCGAACAGTGTCGCGGAACTGGTCGTTCCATTCACTCCAAGGAGCAGGGAAGGATCCAACTTGATAACCATTAGGTCCAACATCCCAAGGCTCGGAAATTAGTTTTACATTTCTTAGAACTGGATCTTGAGCGACTGCAGTAATTACTCCGCCTTCAAGATTTACCTGATGTGTGCCATTGCGGGCCAGCGCTGTGGCCAGATCAAACCTAAAGCCATCCACGTGCATCTCCTCAACCCAGTAGCGCAAGGAGTCCATGATTAAACGAAGAGTTTGGGTATTGCAAGCATTAACAGTGTTACCGCAGCCCGTGGAATCCCAATAGTGTCTTGGTTCAGAATCAAGGTGATAGTAGGAGCCGTTATCCAACCCGCGTAAAGACAGCGTCGGACCAAATTCATTTCCTTCTGGAGTGTGGTTGTAAACCACATCAAGCACGATTTCAAGTCCAGCTGCGTGATAAGCCTTGACCATATCTTTAAACTCACGCACTTGCTGGCCCTTAGTTCCAGAGGCGGCATATGCGCCATGTGGAGCAAAGAATCCCAGAGTATTGTATCCCCAGTAGTTGCTAGCACCCCGGGAAAGTAAGAATGTTTCACTGACAAATTGTTGAGTCGGAAGTAATTCAACAGTGGTGATGCCCAATGTTTTTAAGTGATTAATTACTGCTGGGTGTGCCATACCGGCGTAAGTGCCTTGCAAATGTTCTGGAACATCGGGGTGCAGTTTGGTTAAACCGACAACATGAGCCTCATAAATAATGGTGCTTTCCATAGCTATGTTTGGGCGCGTGTCCTGATCCCAGTCGTATGGGTCGTCAATAACTACCGAATGCGGAACAAATTTGCTGCTATCCAAGTCGTTAAAAATTGTGTCATCATTTCCAATGTGACCAAAAATTGATTCATCAAGAATCAGTTCGCCCGTGATCGCTTTTGCGTATGGATCGATAAGTAATTTTGCAGGATTAAATCGCAGACCCTCGTCTGGGAGCCAAGCGCCGTGTGCGCGAAATCCGTACTCCTGCCCGTGTCCAACTTCTGGTACAAATCCATGAAAAACACCTTTGGTGTAACCGATTAAGTCCATGTTCCAATGTGAACCATCAGCATTTATTAGGCACAATTCAATTCGAGTTGAATCAGGCGCCCAGATGGCAAAATTTGTGCCGCCATTTGCTGGAGTAGCACCAAGCGGTTCTGGATTGCCGATTTGCATCCCAGTTATCACTTCTTCACATCCTTTAAAAAACACGTAGCCAAAACGCAAAAGGCACCAAAAGCATCGGCGCCCTATGACTATCTTGCCGAATAAATGCCACTTTAGTGTGACTTAGCGGGTTAGTGGCTAATGTTTATGGCATGGCAGATTTTTTGCACGTAGACACTTTTGAAAATGTTGCATTCATCACAATCGATCGCCCCAAGATGAATGTGCTCAATCGCGCCTTGCAAGACGAGATAACCAACATATGCGAATTACTAGCGCGCGACCACCAAGTGCGAGCAGTCGTTTTTTATGGCGGTCCAAATAATTTTGCAGCTGGTGCCGATGTCAAAGAGATGGTCAACTGGACGCAGGAGCAAGCCGAAATTGAGGCTCCATTTTTACAGGCCGCATTCAATGCAGTAGCGCAATTGCCGATGCCGACAATCGCGGCAATCACAGGCTACGCACTCGGCGGCGGCTTGGAATTAGCGCTGGCATGTGATCTGCGCATCGCGAGCAAGTCCGCACTTGTGGGTCAACCTGAGATTTTGCTTGGAATAATTACAGGTGCGGGTGGGACTCAACGCCTG
>VFKC01000027.1 GCA_009885745.1 Actinomycetota bacterium | reverse complement strand
TACGCATGTCAGTTGGGTTTATCAAAAGTATGCGCTCATGAAGCTCAGACTCAGTGAGATCTAACATCGGGTAGTTGCGATTCTCCTGCGCGAAGTCTGGTCGCCAATCTCGACTCGCATGATTGTGGGGGTAAAGGATGTTTGGCATTTGTTGCTACGCCCTTAACCCTTGTACCGCGCTCTGCCACATCTCTGGAGTACCACCATCGGGCTGATACCCGCCAGCTCCCCCGACCAAAAATGGCGTTGTGGGGAAAGAGTTTCGCAAGCCGCCCATAGTTTTAAATACCCCACCCGGGGAGAAGCGCAGATTTGAAAGTGGATCAGATTCATGACCATCAGCCCCAGCGGCTACAAAAATTAAGTCTGCCCCAAATTCAATTGCTAGATTCGCAAATTCCCTCCCTGCATCAATCAAACGGATGTCATCAGTAAAGACATAATCACTAAAGTCTGGGTTTAATGGCTTGTTATAAATGTGCTTTTCTGGATTACTCTTCTTACCCGTTCCAGGGAATATTCCATTTTCATGAACTGAGAATGTCAAGATATTGGGGTTGTCAGCACAAAGGTTTTCGGTGCCATCTCCGTGATGAGCATCGAAGTCAAAGATTGCGACCTTACGACCCAATGAAGTCGCAATGTGCGCTGCGATTGCGAAATCAGCGAAGACACAAAATCCGGACGATTGATCATATTGCGCATGATGCTTGGCCCCCGGCAAATGCACCGCAGTTAAAGTCTCACCATCTAGCAACGCGTCGAGGGCCACTAGAGTCCCACCGACAAAAGTCTGCGCGAGTGACGCTAAATCTGGTCGGCTACCACGCCATTCATCGCACCGATTGTCTTTCAGAACTTGATCGACATATCCGGCTGAATGAACTAATTCAAGTTCTGCACGTTCAGCTAGGCGTGGACTGCGCACATCCAAGTTGAAGCAAGACTGCTGAATGCTGTTAAAGCCATTTATGAAACGGCGGCCTTGAGTTGGGTGGGTTGGATCGAAGACCCAATTCGCGTAACTTTCATCGTGGACTATGACTGTGGTAATTAGTTTGCTCATATTTGTTGATTTACCTCTCTCTAGCGAAGTGGCGATTTGCCCCTTCACTTACCTAGACGATTGAGTTAATAAAACGTCAACAATGAGCAAATGCCCTTCCTTTCGCTTATTCGCAACTCAGGTCGTGTGTTGAAAGGTAACCTATGAGCATGACATTTTCTGACTCAGAAATTCGGGAAGAGCAAACAAGCCCTGCAATACCTGTGGAAATGTGGGATTGGGAAGAGTTGCGAAGGATCGCCACTTGGACAGCGCAGCACACATATAACGGTGAATTAGTCGAAGACTTCGTCCAAACTGCACTGGAAAAGGCGGTTCAAAAAAGTGCCACGATAAAATTCCCAAAGGCATACATAAAGAAAACAGTGACGAATTTAATTCTTGATTACTTGAATTCGGCCCAGAACACGAGAAGTTCGGTTTTCGCAGTGCCAGAACCTGGTGACCATCAATGGCAGTCAGCACGAGACATACTTGGCCGACCAATATCAATAATTAAACCTAAAGATGTCGCCCAAGAGATTGCTTCATCGGATTTTTTCGCAAGTTTGCTGCATTTGATACCTGAAAACAAGCGTGACCTATTTATCGATTACCTTGAAGGCGTGCCGAATGAAGAGCTAGCGCAGATTTATGAATATTCCAGTGCCGCCAGCGTTCGGCAAACTTTAATGCGAATCAGAAATGACCTAAGAGCTAAAGTTCTAGAAACTGGGTTGCTTAAAGAAATTTAGTTTGTGAGTCTCTTGGATTA
>VFKC01000011.1 GCA_009885745.1 Actinomycetota bacterium | reverse complement strand
CCATCATCAAGCATGCAAACCCATGTGGCATTGCAGTCGGGGAAACAATTGCGCAGGCTTATGAACGCGCGCATGCCACTGATCCAGTTTCGGCATTTGGTGGAGTCATTGCGACTAATCGTCCGGTTACCGCCGAGATGGCAATTCAGGTTGCAGATGTTTTCACTGAGGTAATTGTTGCCCCAGGTTTCGATGATGATGCATTAGAGATTTTGACTCGTAAAGCCAACATTCGTTTGCTTGTTGCCCAACCAGTTGATCCAACACCAGAAGCCGAAATACGCCCGATTTCCGGCGGTCTTTTAATCCAAACTCAAGATCGATTCCAAGCAGATTGTGACAGACCAGAAAATTGGACCTTGGTTTCAGGTGCTCCGGCTGATGCCGCGACACTTAACGATTTGTCTTTTGCTTGGCATGCAAGCCGCTGTGTGAAATCAAATGGCATTTTGATTGCCAAAGATTTAGCCGCCGTTGGTATTGGAATGGGCCAAGTTAATCGCGTTGACTCAGCACGATTGGCCGTTTCTCGCGCAGGTGAAGAGCGTTGTCAAGGTAGCGTGGCTGCCTCTGATGCCTTCTTCCCCTTTGCCGATGGTCTTCAGGTCTTGCTGGATGCTGGTGTTAGAGCAGTCGTCCAACCAGGCGGATCTGTTCGCGACGAAGAAGTTATCGCTGCCGCAGTAGCCGCTGGAGTAACGATGTATTTCACTGGCACTCGCCACTTTTTCCACTAAAACATGACCACGACTCGAGTAAATCCTTGGCATGTGCTGTTTGGATTTTTAATTGCGTGCTTCAACAGCACCCAAGCGCGAGTAAATGGTCAGCTTGGACATCTCTTAGGTAATGGGGTGATGGCGGCATTCGTGTCGTTCATCTCGGGGCTATTCATTCTTTTCATCATCGTGTTGGCATCGACCAAGGTGCGAAGTGCGCTATTAAATGTGCCGAATCTAATTCGAAGTGGCTCATTAAATTGGTGGCAATGTATTGGAGGTTGTGCCGGAGCGTTCTATGTAATCGGTCAAGGCACAGTCGTGCCGGTTGTTGGTGTTGCAATTTTTGTTATCGCAACCGTTGCCGGGCAAAGTGTTTCCTCCTTGCTGGTCGACAAAGTTGGTCTTGGTCCGGCCGGCCCTAAAGCAATCACCTGGATGCGCATT
>VFKC01000115.1 GCA_009885745.1 Actinomycetota bacterium | reverse complement strand
AAGCAACACACAATGCGCGCACGGTGAATGGAATGATGGTTACCGAAGGCGCTCAAGTTGTTCCTGGTGATACCGGATTAGAAGGCCAAAGTGTCGTTGGATATGAAGTTTTATGTCGTCGTCATCACATGCAAGGAATGTCGTTGAATCACCCTGAGGCTGGCTAAGAGTCTTTCTTCCCGCGGGATTTCTTTAACAGCCCGATTGTCCCAACAACGCTTGCTAATGCTGCAGCAATTCGCTGGGTTTGCGGTTGACCATCATCTGTTTTGAAGAAGTCGGTAACTTTGTCCATACTTCTGGTCGCTATATTTTTTGGCCGGACGTAATCGCCGATGTCTTCAATAGTTTGCTCTAACCGTTCCCGAGTTTCTTGTAACTGCTTAGCAAGCGCGTCTGCAGACGACTTGCCCTGATTAGCGCCCTTGTTACTCATGCCTTTAGCGTACGCACCATTTGTATTTTGTTCCAAGTTAATGTTGAAAATTGTCATGGCAAAGCCCAAGGAGTATTTCAGTCCTTAAATGGTGGGGCAATCTTGCTGGCAGGAATTTGGGGTGGCTTACTTTAGGCAAGTGGGAATGGTCATGGATCTTTGCCAATGAACATCGCTGGAGTCGGTGCCGTGATCCGCGCGATTGCTCTAATCTGGCAAAGCAGGGTGGGCGGTTCGCGCGAACTCGTCTGACCTGACAGAATAGACATTGCATGCGCGGGAGTGGCGGAATTGGCAGACGCACCAGACTTAGGATCTGGCGCCTTCGGGTGTAGGGGTTCAAGTCCCCTCTCCCGCACCATGCAAAATCTACGTAAAGTTTTTAGATTAGTTCTTCTAAAATCAAAGCCATAGCTCTAAGAGCATTTCCTCGGTGACTAATCGCGTCTTTTTCTAAAGCGTCCATTTGCGCAGTTGTGATTGCAAAGCCATCGGGCATAAAGATTGGGTCATAACCAAAACCGTAATCACCTACAGGCTCGCGAATCAATCGACCTTCAACCGTTCCGCGAACTGTGAACTCTTGACCATCAGGTCGCACTAATGCCGCGGCGCAGACAAATTGGGCTCGCCTTCGCACATCTGGCACATCAGCCAATTGGCGCAGAACTAGTTGCAGATTTGCTTCATCAGCATCATGAGTTGCGCCAGACCAACGTGCCGAAAAAATACCAGGCATACCATTCAAGGCATTTACACATAAACCTGAATCATCAGCCAGCGCGGCCAGGCCAGTAAATGAACATAACGCGCGAGCCTTTAGCAGTGCGTTGCCTTCAAAAGTATTTTCAGTCTCAGCCACTACCGGTGCGCCCGGGAATTCGGCCACTGTGGCTAGTTCGATTTTGAGACCTTGATGTTCCAGAATTCGCGCTAGTTCAGTTAATTTGTTTGCATTCGATGTGGCCAAAACAATCTTCATCTAAGTTGCCTTAAGTTAATGGCTGCGCAAGTGCAGCTTTTTGCTTTTGAGTTAGGTCAACAATCCCACTCGTAGCAAGGTCAAGAAGTTCATTCAGAAGTGCACGATCGAATGGCTCTCGTTCTGCAGTTCCTTGCACTTCGATAAAGGACCCGGAACCAGTCATCACTACATTCATGTCTGTGTCTGCGCGGACATCATCGTCGTAATGTAAATCAAGACATGGTCTGCCGTCTACGATTCCGACAGAAACGGCAGCTACCGAATCACGCATAACGACAGCAGAAGGTTCAATCAAACCAGACTCTCGCGCCCACTCGATGGCATCGCATACGGCCACATAGGCCCCTGTGATTGCTGCTGTTCGAGTTCCACCATCAGCTTGTAAAACATCACAGTCAATCATGATGGTGTTCTCACCAAGGGAAGTTAGGTCAAGTACAGAACGCAGACTTCTACCAATAAGCCGTGAAATTTCATGAGTGCGCCCGCCAATCTTTCCTTTAACGCTCTCGCGATCGCTGCGGGTATGTGTAGCTCGAGGCAACATCGAATATTCGGCAGTCAACCAACCTTCGCCACTACCCTTTTTCCAACGAGGAACTCCGGCAGTAAACGAAACTGCACAAAGAACTCTGGTCGCACCGAATTCAACTAGAACGCTACCTTCAGCATGGTCAAGCCATTTTCGGGTGAATCGGATTGGGCGTAATTCATCGGCTACTCGGCCGTCGGAACGTGAAGTCACGTGCTTGACTCTAACGCACTAAAGCGTGAGAACCTGTGCAACCTCAGGTCCCAAGAAGCGTCGTGCCAGATTAGTGAATGGTTCGCCGGTAGCAAAGAACTCGTGAGTTGGCGCTTCAAGACCAGAATCGCGCAGTAAATCATTCTCAACCAAAGTGCGGTAAACATCCTTGGCTGTTTCTTCAGCACTTGATACAAGGGTGATTTGATCTCCAGCAATTAGTGCGATTACACCAGTAAGTAGCGGGTAGTGCGTGCAGCCAAGAACAATAGTGTCGATTCCCTCCGCTAAAACGGGTCCTAGATATTGACGAGCAACATCTAATAATTCAGAGCCACCAGTAACGCCAGCTTCAACGAAATCTACAAATCTCGGGCAAGCTTGAGAGGTCAAGGTTATTTGAGGTGCGGCGGCAAACGCATCTAAGTAAGCGCCACTTTTTATTGTTGCTTCGGTACCGATTACGGCGACTCTCCCATTGCGTGTTGCGCCCACAGCGCGTCGTACTGCTGGTTGGATAACTTCGATTACTGGCACTGAATACCGCTCGCGGGCATCTCGCAGAGTTGCGGCACTTGCTGAGTTACATGCAATAACCAAAGCCTTAACATCGCGTTCAACTAATGAGTCAAGAACATTTAGGGACAGTTCGCGCACATCCGCAATGCTGCGTGGGCCGTATGGGCCATGAGCGGTGTCTCCGACGTATACAACAGACTCATTGGGCAGTTGGTCCAGAATTGAGCGAACCACGGTGAGTCCGCCAAGACCAGAATCCATTACGCCTATTGGACGGGTGCTCATCCTTTAAGGCTAATGTGGAAAACCAATTAAAAGTGACAGGCTCAGCGTTGGTTATCACTGTCTCGATATACTCAATCTCGATATACTCAATGAATCATTAAGCCCCTGTTGAGTTATGCCACATAGGCGTGGGTCAATTAGGCTAAGAGTACGAAATCCAATTGTTTTTAAGAGAGATTCCCATGTCTGTTGCAGTAAGCATCCCAACCATCTTGCGCACGTTCACAAATAATGAACGCTCAGTGCAAGCAAGTGGGACAAATCTGGCAGAAATCATTGCCGACATTGACGGGCAATTCCCAGGCATTGGGGATCGGTTACTTGATGATGGAAAATTGCGCCGATTCGTGAATGTTTACATCAACGATGAAGATGTCAGATTTATTGGCAGCCTTGCTGCGCCAATAGCAGATGGAGATACGGTTACTGTTTTGCCAGCTGTCGCGGGTGGCGCAAATTAATGCGTTTCAATTCGCTGCTTGAATCAGTTGGCAATACTCCGCTCGTGGGTTTGCCGACATTATCGCCATCTGCGGATGTGCGCTTGTGGGCAAAACTTGAGGACAGAAATCCAACTGGCTCAATAAAAGATCGCGCTGCATTGGCAATGATCGAAGCCGGTGAACGTGATGGCTTACTAAGCCCCGGCTGCACAATCTTGGAACCAACTAGTGGCAACACTGGGATCTCACTTGCTATGGCAGCAAAACTTAAAGGTTACAAATTAATTTGTGTCATGCCAGAGAACACATCACCCGAGCGCACGCAACTGCTAAATATGTGGGGCGCCGAAATTCGCTACTCCCCTGCAGCTGGCGGATCTAACGAAGCTGTTCGGGTGGCAAAAAATTTGGCCGCGGAAAATCCAACCTGGGTCATGCTTTACCAATACGGCAACAAAGCCAATGCCGATGCACACTACCGCGGAACTGGTCCCGAGATTCTTGCTGACTGCCCGACCGTCACACACTTTGTCGCTGGTCTTGGTACAACTGGAACCTTGATGGGAACTGGACGTTTCTTACGTGAACACAGACCTGATATCTCAATCGTTGCCGCAGAACCACGTTACGGCGAGTTGGTTTACGGACTGCGCAATATAGATGAAGGATTTATTCCCGAACTTTACGATGCATCAGTACTAACAACCAGATACTCAGTAGGCCCACGTGAAGCAGTAATGCGAACGCGTGAATTGCTTAATAAAGAGGGCATTTTTGCCGGAATATCAACGGGCGCAATCTTGCATGCCGCAATCGGAATGGCAAATAAAGCAGTCAAAGAAGGCGTGCCAGCGGACATCGTATTCATTGTTTGCGATGGTGGCTGGAAATATCTATCAACCGGAGCCTACGAGGGAACTATCGATGAAGCCGAAGAGGCTTTGGATGGACAACTCTGGGCTTAGCCTCGTCCGGCTAAATTATTTCGATTTCTTCTT
>VFKC01000023.1 GCA_009885745.1 Actinomycetota bacterium | reverse complement strand
CGCCATCTTTCAGCGAATCCAGCGCGATGAAGTAGGGCACGTCCGCGCTTCCTGGCGTATCGCGAGGGCTGGGTCTATCCGGTCAACACCGTCAACTCCGGCTTCACCAGTCTCGCCAACTACACCCTCGGAACTCCAAGAAATTTCTGCTTCATTCTTGGTACCA
Source organism: Actinomycetota bacterium (assembly GCA_009885745.1). Lineage (GTDB taxonomy): Bacteria > Actinomycetota > Actinomycetes > S36-B12 > UBA5976 > UBA5976. The sequence continues at coordinate 28,273 of VFKC01000023.1, read as the reverse complement.
CAAACTCTGCCGGGCTTAAGCGCCCTAATTCTGAGATCCTTTTTGATGATACACATCGTGATGGTGCCATCAGGATAGTAATAATCATCTGCCTGCGCGCTACTTATACTGCCACCGGCAATCATGGTAAGTGTTGCGAATAATGCAACAGCAGCTTTCTTGCTAAGCATCTTTGATTTGAAATCGAATAGACGGTTCGATAACTTCATCTTTTCCCCCAGATAAGTAAAAAGCCAGTGCTGGCTAAAAGTAATTAAAGCAGTTTTCTAGGTCACATTTTATGTTGTTTAGTCAGACTACAGTCAGACTATTTGTGCTATCCTAATCATCAACGAACTGAAGGTTAAATCAGCTTTAACTTGAGGCCAACGCCATAGATTCAGGAGTAAATATGCAAGAGAACAAGAAAGCGCCGGCAAAACTGACTAAAGCACCGAGATCGGCTCCCAAGAATCCCGAAAACATAAACACTTTGGACTTTATGCGTTTACAAGCCAAATTAATTGACCTCCCAATTCCTGCAAATCTTGCGTCAATTCTTGTTCTTGAGCATTTGCACCCATTCGTAGTTACAACACTGTCAATTGGGGTGCTCACTAGAAATTCAGAAATAGGAATAATTGGCGAATTTGGCGAAATTGAGCATCTTCATGGGATTGATTCCAAGATCTCGGTCTGGGACGAATCCCCAACTGCACGATCAGTTAGACATGGTGCTGTTCAGACTGAATCAATTGAAAGAACATTTTCAACAGCAAAGAATAATTCCGCTGCAATCGAGATCTGCTCACCGATCCAATTTCAGGGCGCAAGCATCGGTGTTCTGCGAGTTATTTCTGAGGAACCCCTGCATGAATCACTGCTTAAGCAAGCGCTTAAAGAATTGGCTACCGTAATTGCCCTCTACCTACACATACATAATTTAGATGCGCACATTGCTGAACTAAATTTTAGGCATGCCAAAGATCCAAAGCCGCAACTCAAACCTCGGCAAATTGAAATTCTCAAGCTGATGCAAGATGGAAATACCACAACTCAAATTTCTACTCTTCTGGGATTTAGCTCATCAACAATTCATCAAGAGATAATTCTCATTTATCGACTACTTGGGGTTCACAAAAAATCTGAAGCATTAAGTCGAGCTACTGAACTTGAAATGTTGGATTAAATTCACCTACAGCAAATTCAATGACCAGGGACTTAATCGCCCTATAGTTACCTTTACAGAATAAACGTTCTTACCAATGTGCTACTCCAAAGAGGTGCCATGACAGACAACGTCAAAGCAATTGAACTTAACAGCGAAAAAGGACTACGAGCCAAGAGTCTGAATCTGGCTTCAAGCATTGTTGTTGCCGTATCTTCAACAGCTCCTGCATATTCCATCGCAGCGACACTTGGTTGGATTGTCACTTATGCCGCTTTCCAATCCCCCGCCATTATTTTGCTTGGATTTATTCCAATTCTCTTTATCTCGCTTGCCTATCGCGAACTAAATCGTGAAACTCCAGACTGCGGAACAACGTTCACTTGGGCCACTCGAGTCTTCAACCCTTGGGTTGGGTGGATGGGTGGATGGGGTCTCATCAGCGCAAGCGTCATTGCGATGGCAAGTGCCGCACAAATTGCCGGCAAATATTTATTTCTAATGTTTGATGCGGACGCTCTGGCCTCGAGCACAATTTGGGTCACAAGCGCTGGCTGTGTCTGGTTGGCGATTTTTACTTGGGTCTCATGGAAAGGCGTGTCAGTCTCCGCGAAACTTCAGTATTGGTTACTAGCAATAGAAACAATTGTTTTATTGATTTTTAGTGTCGTTGCTCTGGCCAAGGTGTATCTGGGCAACGCACCACTAACAGCTGTGCGACCTGATGTCTCATGGTTGAATCCCTTCGCAATTCAAAATGAATCTGGCAACTTTTCCATGAGTGCAGTTTCTGGAGGATTAGTACTAGCAGTCTTTCTTTATTGGGGATGGGACAGTGCTGTTTCATTAAATGAAGAAACTGATGAACCGGAGAAAACTCCTGGGAGAGCCGCAGTTATCAGCACGGTCTTGTTGCTTGGGCTATACGCACTTTCCGCAATCGCCTGCCTTGCCTATGTGGGTTCCGATCCACTTCAGGACAGCGACGATGTTCTCGCGCAGATTGGCGCGCTTGTTCTTGGCACAAACTTTGACAAGATACTAATTTTTGCAGTGCTAACCTCGGCAGCGGCATCAACACAAACAACGATCATGCCTACCGCGCGAACCTTACTTTCTATGGCTGCCTTCAAGGCCATTCCCAAGAAATTTGCAAACATACATCCAGTGAATAAGACGCCAGGGTATGCAACTGTAGCGACTGGAATTGCCTGCATGATTTTCTTCGCTGGATTGGCTGCGATTAGTGACAATGTCTTAGGTGATGCCACTGAAGCAGTGGGCCTACTGGTTGCGTTCTACTACGGGCTTACGGGCTTTGCGGGAGCTTGGTATTTTAGAGGCAATCCAGGAAAAACAATTCGCGAATTTTTGGTCAGAATAATTCTGCCGTTAATTGGTGGAATCATTTTGCTATTTGTTTTCGTTCGTACTGCAATTGATGATGCCGATCCTGAATGGGGATCAACTTCACTACACATACTTGATTGGCATGTCGGTGGCATTTTCGTTATTGCTGTTAGTTCGCTAGTCATCGGGGTTGTCTTGATGATTTGCTTCGCATTCGTGTCTCCAGATTTTTTCAAAGGTAAAACTCTGAACCGACATACTCCGATTATTATTGCCGAGCATGTCTATGGCAGGACTAGTGGTTTGTCAGTTCCGGACACTACGGAAAACACCGTGATTCCGCCTGATTAAGTCACAGAGACACAGCAACTTCTTAAGAGTCGAAGCCAAGTCCTAACCAGTCCAAGAACCGTAACCATAAGTTGCGCTTACCTTGATTGTGATCAGCTCTATCCAAAGACCAACGTGTGAAGTTTATGCCAGCAGAGCGCAAAGGCTCTGGCGGAAATGGAATGGGTAAAGTTTTCACCATTGTTAACTCACGCCTAGAAGTTGTTCGATCGAGAAGCAAATCAATGGCCACCTGTGCGCCGAAACGGGAAGCTCCAACGCCGAGTCCGGTGTATCCAGCTACGTAAGCAACTTTGCCTGAACAAGCCATCCCCCAGAAAGCACTGAACCTGGTACAAGTATCAATCGCTCCACTCCAGGCATACTCAAACTTCAAGCCCTCAAGTTGCGGGAACGTAGTGAAAAAATGATCAGCCAGCTTTGGCCAAGAGTTCATGGAGTGGGCATGCGCGGGACCGAATCCACTGCGAAAATGATATGTTGCGTCATACCCACCCCAAAGTATTCGGCCATCCTCAGTAGGCCGGTAGTAATGAAATTGATTGCCGCTGTCACTGATACCTTCCTTGCCGTTCCAGCCAATATCATTTTGCTGACTCGTGTTCAAGGGTTCTGTTACAAGAATTGAGTCATACACAGGGACTACTAAATACTTGAGTCTGCGAAGTAGTGGTGGAAATGCATTTGTAGCAAGCAGCACCTTTGGAGCTTTGATCTGGCCTAGATCCGTAGTGGCTAAAACAAAAGCTCCTTTGTCATCAAGATCTTTTACTTTGCTATTTTCGTAGATGCGTACGCCTCTGGCTAGAGCGGCGTCACGCAATCCCCAAGCAAGACGGGCTGGGTCGCAAATAGCAACCCCATGTTGGTCAAAGAGGGCGCCAAGATATGTTGGTGAATTAAGACGTTGTTGTGTTTCGGTTTTTTCAAGCCAGACATAATCTTCGCCAAAGGGTCGCGCTTCATCAATAAACGACTTCCACTTTTCAATTTGATAATCTTCGGTGGCAACATTTAGTTCCCCGACTCTTTGCCAATCACACTCAATTTTGTTCTCTAAAACAAACGCTTCGATTGCGTTCAGATTTTCTTGACCCATCCGAACCAATTCGGTCATGTCCTCTGGCCAACGAGCTATCCCGTTCGCAAAACCATGTGTGAGTGAAGCGGCGACGAAGCCTCCATTTAATCCTGACGCGCCGTGTGCGATTGCACCACCCTCGGCGACAACAACATTCAATTTTGGGTCATGTGTTATTGCTTCAATGGCTGCCCAAAGCCCGGTGAACCCGGCGCCGATTATCAACAAATCGGCTTCAAGGTTGCCCACAACTCTTGATTTATCTTGCGGCGCATCCTCATCATCTAACCAATAAGGAGTTTCTCTGACATCAGCTAACGAAGGCAGCACGTGTGGTGAAGCATCGTGTGAAAAAGACATATTAAATCCAGACATTTGGGTGAGCATTTGCTCACGGGTTAACAGGGTGCGTTGATGTTGAATCAACAGTTTCTGCTCATTTCGAGTGGTCGCAATTTGCTGCGAGCCCGAATCCCACCAGTCCCTAACGTGTGTTGCAATCAGCCCCGTTGCTGATGCCCGATTGATTCCGATTTCAGTAATCAATCATTTGAAAAGTTCACTTGGGAAAATAGTGAACCATATTTTTAGAACTACTCGAGTGAAACCATCACATGCTTAATGCGGGTGTAGTCCTCAAAACCATACATAGACAAATCCTTGCCATAGCCTGAATGCTTAAAACCACCGTGTGGCATTTCAGCAACAATTGGAATGTGCGTGTTAACCCAAACACACCCAAAGTCCAAGGCATTCGCCATCCTCATCGCGCGCCCAATATCTCGAGTCCAAACACTAGATGACAAGCCATATTTCACGCCATTTGCCCACTGCAAAGCTTGCGCTTCATCTGTGAATTTTTGCACGGTCATGACTGGTCCAAAAATTTCATCTTGGATCATCTCGTCCTTTTGTTGCAGACCTGAGATAACCGTTGGCTCAACGAAGTAACCGCGATCACCCTGTCGATTGCCGCCAGTTTCAATTTGAGCATGATCTGGAGTTCGGCTGATAAACCCGAGGACCTTTTCCAATTGCGCGGCATTATTTACCGGAGGTACTAATGCATCTTCATCAGTAGGGCCGCCAGCAAATGTTGTCGTCGTATTGCGAGCCTGTTCGGTTAGCGCTGCCACAAAGTCACTGTAAACACCATCAGCAACAAGTACTCGGGTTGCCGCAGTACAGTCTTGACCCGCATTGAAGAAACCGGCAACTGCTAACCATTCTGCAGCAGCCTCAATGTCTGCATCATCGAATACAACTACTGGAGCCTTGCCACCTAGTTCAAGATGAACTCGCTTGACGTCTTTAGCAGCAGACCCAGCTACTTCCATGCCAGCACGAACTGAACCAGTTACCGCAACCATCTGCGGCGTCTCATGTTCGACTAATGCACGCCCAGTGTTGCGATCTCCAGAAATAACATTGAAAACTCCTGGCGGCAAAATGTCACCGATTAATTCGGCCATTCTTAAAGTGGACATTGGTGTGGTGTCTGATGGTTTCAAGACCACGCAGTTACCCGCTGCTAGTGCTGGGGCAAATTTCCACACGGCCATCATCATTGGATAGTTCCACGGAGTCACTTGGCCAATTACACCTATTGGTTCGCGGCGAACTATAGAAGTAAAACCCTTCATATATTCTGCCGATGCGCGACCTTCTAGCACTCGCGCTGCCCCAGCGAAGAATCGAATCTGATCAATCATTGGTGGCAACTCTTCAGCCATCGTTACTGGGATTGGCTTGCCAGTATTTTCGCTTTCAATCGCAACCAGCTCTTCACCATGCTTTTCAAAAACATCGGCAATCTTAAGCAACATCTGCTGACGTTCGGATGGAGTCGTTTCTAGCCAGGAACCTAGTGCATTGCTTGCGGCCGCGTATGCACGATTTACATCTTCAAGTCCAGACAGTGGAGCCTGGGCATAAACCTCACCAGTTGTCGGATTAATAATGTCTGACGTTCGACCATCAGCCGCGTCTACTAATTGACCGTTGATAAAGTTCTGCACGACGCGAGTCATGGAAAGCCTCCAGTACATAATTGCGATGCTGCTGCACCCAAAAGTTTTGCTATAAAGAACTTTATGCCTCTAAATCCTCGATTACTAGGTTGATTCTGCGATTTATGGGTTATTTTCCAGATTTAGATATCCAATCCGAAGTAAATAACCTAAAAACATGCGAAATCGCTTGCAAAGAGTACGAATAACGCCCATCATGGAGATATGACTAAGAACGCTGGGCTTGATGATGTTTCAAAAGCAATCATTGAGCAACTGCAGCAAGATGGCCGTCGACCTTACGCAAGTATCGGTAAGGCTGTGGGTTTATCTGAGGCCGCTGTACGACAACGTGTAAATCGCCTGCAGGAATCAGGCGTTATGCAAATTGTTGCCGTAACGGATCCTATGCAGCTTGGTTTTAGTCGTGCCGCGATGGTTGGTGTCGAGGTTGATGGAGACATTGAGGCAGTTGCTGACGAAATCGTCAAACTGCCCGAAGTTGACTACCTCGTCATCACTGCTGGCAGTTTCGACATTCTTGTTGAAATTGTCTGTGAAGATGATGATGCACTTTTAACCATCATCAATCGTCGCATCCGTGCACTACCCGGGGTCCGGCGTACGGAAACTTTCATGTACTTGACTCTGCGAAAGCAGATCTATACATGGGGAACCCGCTAAATCAATCATTGGGATAACCATGAAAACTTATGATCAAAGTGAAATAAAGAAATTATCTGATGGTGCTCGCGACAACATGTGGTTGCACTTCACGAGGCATTCCGCATATGAAGATGGCATGGAAGTGCCGATGATTGTTCGTGGTGAAGGCGCTCGAATTTTTGACTCACATGGCAAGTCTTACCTCGATGGATTAGCTGGACTTTTCACAGTTCAGGTTGGTCATGGTCGCGTTGAGCTGGCTGAGGCCGCTGCTAAACAAGCAAGCGAATTGGCCTTTTTCCCGTTATGGTCTTATGCACATCCAAAGGCAGTGGAACTCGCTGAACGCTTGATTAGTTATGCGCCAGATAATCTCAACCGAGTGTTCTTTACAACTGGTGGTGGCGAAGCAGTCGAGTCCGCATGGAAAGCAGCGAAACAGTATTACAAATTGACTGGTCGCCCCATGAAGCACAAAGTAATCAGTCGCCACGTTGCATATCACGGGACTCCGCAAGGAGCACTTTCGATAACTGGAATTCCTGATGCTAAGAAGTTCTTTGAACCTTTGGTACCAGGCGCGCATAAAGTGCCGAATACCAACTTCTATCGCGCGCCTATTCACTCAGATGACATCAAGGCATTTGGTCGATGGGCAGCCGACCGTATTGAAGAAGCAATCTTATTTGAAGGTGCAGATACAGTTGCTGCAGTTTTTCTTGAGCCTGTCCAAAATTCAGGTGGCTGTTTCCCTCCTCCCCCAGGTTACTTAGAGCGTGTTCGCGAAATCTGCGATCAATATGACGTTTTGATGGTGGCAGATGAAACCATTTGTGCTTTCGGGCGTATCGGTGAAATGTTTGCGATGAATCGCTACGGAGTTCAGCCAGACATCATTACTTGCGCTAAAGGTATGACCTCTGCCTACAGCCCAATTGGCGCGATGATTGTTGGCGATAAAGTCTTTGAGCCATTCAAAAAGGAAAAGACTTACTTTGCGCATGGCTACACATTTGGTGGACATCCAGTTTCGTCGGCTGTGGCGCTTGCCAACTTAGATATTTTTGAACGTGAAGGTATCAACCAACATGTTCGCGATAACGAAAACCAGTTCCGCACGACTCTGGAGAAACTTAAAGATTTGGATATCGTCGGTGATGTTCGTGGCGATGGTTTCTTCTATGGAATCGAATTAGTAAAGGACAAGGCCACTAAGGAATCCTTCAACGAAGACGAGGCCGAACGATTACTTCGTGGATACTTATCAAAGGCGCTATTTGCTGCGGGCCTTTACTGTCGCGCGGATGATCGTGGCGATCCGGTGATTCAGCTGGCTCCACCGCTAATTATTGGTCAGCCTGAATTTGATGAAATCGAACAAATTTTGCGCGCGGTCTTAACCGAAGGTATGAACGTTCTTTAATGAATTGTTAAGGTGTGGAGTCCGCGCGTTTAGGCTCACTCCACACCTCAACTAAAGATTTTTATTAAAATCACTGTTAGAAAATAAGGCGGGTGAGATGACAAACTCTGCGCACGACTCACTTTGGTGGGCCACCTTGCCCGAAGAATTGAAAAATGCAAACCGCCCCATGCTTTCCCAGGACATTGAACGCGATGTAGTCATTATTGGGGCAGGTTTCACTGGTTTATGGACTGCTTATTACCTGAAGCAAAAGAGTCCAAACCTTTCAGTAGCAATTGTGGAATCACATTTTGCCGGTTTCGGAGCATCAGGGCGCAATGGTGGTTGGTGCTCAGCGCTATTTCCAACCTCGATTGAAAAACTCGCAAAATTATTTGGTCCAGAAGCCGCCGTTGCTATGCAAGACGCGATGCATGCCACTGTTACCGAGATTGAATCGGTAATTGTAAAAGAACAGATTGATTGCGACTGGGAACTTGGCGGAACGGCTGTGCTTGCCAGGACCCCATTACAGCTTGCTCGCGCTAAGCAGGAGATAGCGCAGTGGCACAGCTGGGGTTACAGCACGGATGATTATTCATTTCTCGATCAAGGTCATGCAAAAGATTTAGTAAATGCGGTCGATACTCTCGGAGCAACCTTTACGCCACACTGCGCCGCGCTTCATCCAGCAAAGCTCGTGCGAACCCTTGCCAATATTGTGGAGGGGCTGGGTGTAACAATTTATGAAAATACCTCGGCCACGACAATCAGCCCACATCTCGTCCAAACAGAATTTGGTGCCGTCAAGGCAAAGTTTATTGTTCGGGCAACCGAAGGATTCACCTCGTTGCTCCCGAAGCAAAAGCGAATTGTTGCCCCAATTTATTCATTGATGATTGCAACTGAACCAATTCCTGAATCAGTATGGGAAACCATTGGGCTTAGAAACCGTGAGACATTTTCAGATCATCGCAATCTCATAATTTATGGTCAAAGAACCAGAGATAACCGGATTGCCTTTGGGGGTCGTGGCGCTCCCTATCATTTTGGCTCGAAGATAAACTCAGCGTTCGATCGCGACCCACAAGTGCAAAATGGACTTTTTGATGTGCTGACCGAAATGTTCCCTGTGCTATCCAAGACGAAAGTCACGCATTCCTGGGGTGGCCCATTGGGTGTGCCTAGAGATTGGATGCCATCTTGTGGTTTAGATGAGGCAACTGGTCTGGCTTGGGCCGGCGGTTATGTTGGTGACGGCGTAGCAACTAGCAACTTGGCTGGGCGAACATTATCGGAATTAATCACCAAGCAATCTAGCGATCTAATTTCTCTGCCATGGGTAAATCACAAGTCCCCTAAATGGGAGCTTGAACCACTTCGCTGGATCGGCGCCAACGCAGGACTAAAAGTCATGACCTGGGCAGATAAAAGTGAGAACAGAAATGGTAAGGCTTCACGGTTGGCCAATATAACCAAAAAGTTCCTCGGAAATTAAAGGCAATATCAACCGTCTGGGTAACTATAGGGCTCAATAAAGCTCTTAACTCCTCAAACAAAAATGGGCATGACCTCCGATTAGAAGTCATGCCCATTTCAAAAGACTTTAAGTCCAGCGCTTTAGTTCCTTGCCGTTTGAATCCTTGAAACTACCAACAACAATCATGATGAAATCGATAAGGATCCAAGGGACTGACACAATTAAACCAACAATGGTGATGCTCAGAATCAACTGAGCGATAGCGCTGCCATTCTTACCCACATAAAAGCGGTGCACCCCAAAAACTCCGATAAACCAACACAAGAGTGCGGCTGGGAGTATCAATTTGTCACTAACCGCTGGGTTTGGTGCATAACCAGCACCTGGCAAATAACCCGCAGGTGGCGGCGGAGCGTAACCTTGCGGGGGCGGTGGCATCGAACCAGGTGCGGTGTAATTCACCGGTGGTGGAATTGAACCAGGTTTGTCTTGGAATGGATCTGGTGTCTGTGACATTTGTATTCCTATCGTTGATGGATTTTGGCGAGTTAAGAGTGACTTAAATCTTTTACCGATGACTTAGTTAATCTAGAATCTATCGCCCAATAAAGCAACAGCATAACTAGGGCCGCAGACAGAATGACTAGCACTGTGATGATTACAGCCATGTAGCCGTACTGCACAACATCAATAAAGTCATACGGATACTGATTAACTATTGCTCCGCGAATTAAAGCAAAAAAGATATACGCGATCGGTAAGTAAAGTGCTTGGCGCACAGTGGTCTTGGAGAACCAACCTCTAGGGCCAACCAACAGGAAGACTACTATTACTAAAATTGGGGTGAAAGTGTGTTCTAGAAAACTGGAATAAACATTAAGTCCCTTTGGCGGGAATTTCGGACCAATCATTAAGTTATATACAATTCCGGTAACAGATATCATCAGAACTGCATCGACGAAAAAAACACGAAGCCTAGGGCTATCCCGAAGTGGATTCAGAAATAGCAGGCCCATCACCAGCCCGACAACTAGCTGGCTCCAAATAGTGAAATAACTGAGCAAATCAATTACGCGACCAAATGCTCCTGGCCAGCCTGCCGGTTGCGTTCCATAAAGTGAACTGATTTCGTTCTTATATGGAACTAAATAAAAAATTTCAATTACTAGCGATAAACCAAAGCCAACCCAAGCGCTAAGCGCAGTCAGACCAAATAGGTTCTTTCGAGTGTTTGCAGAAATAGCCATAAGTTCACTTTAGGCGGGTTACGCCAAAGTCCTAAACATTTACGCCTCTGAAGTTACTACTGCTGCCAGTTGTCCGCAGGCACCGTCAATCTCGCGACCGCGGGTGTCTCGAACAGTTACTGCGACTCCATGATCTTTTAGGCGAGCCACAAATTCTCGTTCATCTTCTGGACGAGATGCGGTCCACTTTGATCCTGGTGTGGGATTTAGCGGAATCAAGTTCACGTGAACCAAATGTCCAGCTAAGAGCTCGCCTAATAAGTCCGCGCGCCAAGCCTGATCGTTGATGTCCTTGATCATCGCGTATTCGATAGATACCCGGCGTCCGGTTACATCTGCATAGTTCCATGCAGCATCAAGAACTTCTTGTACTTTGAAACGAGTGTTGATTGGCACAAGAGTGTCGCGCAATTCATCATCTGGAGCATGTAACGAAACTGCCAAAGTCACGGGGATTCCTTCTTCAGCAAGTTGAAGCATCCGCGGCACTAAACCAACTGTTGAAAGGGTTATGCCTCGAGCAGACATACCGAATCCTGCTGGTGCCGGCTGAGTTAATCTGCGAATTGCTTCAATGACATTTTTGTAGTTCGCCATCGGTTCGCCCATGCCCATGAAAACCAAATTATTAACGCGGCCAATGCCACCTTCAACATCACCACGAGCCAGCGATCGAGCACCAGCAAGTACCTGCTCCACAATTTCGCCAGTAGAGAGGTTGCGAGTAAGACCTGCTTGCCCAGTTGCACAGAATGGGCAATTCATGCCACAGCCAGCTTGGGATGACACACACATGGTTGAGCGATCGCTGTAACGCATTAAAACGCTCTCGACCATCACACCATCAAAAAGTTTCCATACTTGCTTAACCGTCGCGCCAGCATCACAAGTCAATTCGCGAACAGAGGTGATTAGATCCGGAAAAAGCTCATCTTTTACTCGTTGACGCAGTTCAGCTGGAACATCAGTCCAAGAAAGTGGATCATCTGAAAGTCGACTGAACCATTGGCGAGATAACTGATCGGCTCGAAATGCAGGTAAACCGAATTCCACAATTTTAGTTTTACGGTCATCAACAGTTAAGTCGGACCAATGTTGTGGCGGTTTTGGCCTTTTGGGCTCAATCATTATTAATTCACCGGGTGCAGGCATAACCCACAGCCTACGCGTGCAAAGCAGGTACGCGAAAACCTAGAAGAAAAAGGTAAATAGCGCCCAGGCTACAAATGCATTGACAACTAGTGAATCAAGACGATCCATGACGCCACCATGACCCGGCAAAAGTGCAGACATGTCTTTGATACCAAGGTCACGCTTAATCATTGATTCAACTAGATCGCCGATAGTTGCTGTGATGGTCATAATGAGACCGACAATTGCTCCTTGCCACCAAGGTTTGTCGAATACCAAGACCCACAGCGCACTGCCAGTAGCGATTTGCAGAATTAATGCTCCAACAAATCCTTCCCAAGATTTCTTTGGCGAGATTTTTGGAGCCATTGGGTGGGCACCGAAAAGAACCCCTGAAGCATACCCACCAATATCAGTAGCAGCGGTCAGTAAAACTAGAGCTAAAACTTTTTTGGCACCATTTTCTGAATCTGCCAGCATCACAGCAAAACCGGCCATCAAAGGCGCATAAACCAAAATGAAAATTGCTCGAGAAACATTCGACACATATTTTTCTTGCCCATATGGCAAGCGCACAGTAAGAATGAGTAAAACGGCTGAAACAAAGCTAGCGAGTAACGCCTCAGGTCCACCCCAGAAGGCAGACATCACAATTATTGGCGCTGCCAATAAAATAAGAATTCGAATCGCACGTGGAAGTTCATTGGTAAGTGCGGTGATTAGTTCTCGAACAGCCAAAACCATAAAACTTGCAACTAGCAAGGCAAATAACAAAAGCGAATATTTCAAAGTGAAGCCCACAATTGCCAGCAAAGCGATGCCTACTGCGATTGCAACTGGCAAATTACGTCCAGCCCGACCGTATTCGGGTGCGAGTTGCTCAGTCATTAGACCTCGAGGAGTTCGACTTCTTTATTTTTTAGCAAATCATCAATCTGGCCGACAAACTTTGCGGTCAATTCTTCGAGAGACTTTTCGGCACGTGCGACATCATCTTTACCTACATCGCCATCTTTAGCCATTTTCTCTAGCGTTTCTTTGGCATGACGGCGAATGTTACGCAAGGAGATTCGCGAATCCTCTGCCTTGACTTTGGCAACCTTAATGAATTCTTTGCGACGCTCTTCAGTTAATTGCGGGAATGGTACGCGAATGACGTTGCCATCATTTGAAGGATTTACCCCAAGGTCTGAGTCGCGAATTGCCCGCTCGACAGCGACCAGGGCTGTCTTATCAAAAGGAGTTACTACAGCTAGGCGTGGCTCTGGGGTCTGGATTGAAGCCACTTGCTGAATCGGGGTGGGGCTACCGTAGTAATCAACCAGAATCTTGCTGAATAGCGATGCATTTGCGCGTCCGGCACGAATAGTTGTGAATTCCTCGCGAGCAACCTCGATTGCCTTACTCATCTTCTCTTGCGCATCAACCAATGTCGCGTCAATCATGAGGTCCTCGTATCCATTGTTGGGGTACTAATGAGAGTACCAACTTTTTCGCCACGTACTGAACGGGCGATGTTGCCATCTACTAACAAATTGAAAACAACTATTGGTAATTTGTTATCGCGGCATAGGCTGATGGCTGTTGCATCTGCAACCTGCAAGTTTTCTGACAGCACGGCATCGTGGCTAAGTGACTCATACATAACTGCATCTGGATTTGACCGCGGATCGCTGTCGTAAACCCCGTCCACACCCTTAGCCATAAGAACAATCTGCGCGCCGATTTCTAGCGCTCTTTGGGCCGCACAAGTGTCAGTACTAAAGAACGGAGCACCCAAACCTGCGCCGAAGATCACAACTCGACCCTTTTCCAAGTGTCGCTGAGCGCGTCGTGGAATGTATGGTTCAGCAACTTGGCTCATTGGGATTGCAGTTTGGACTCGGGTATCTACGCCTTCTTTTTCTAAGAAATCTTGAAGGGCCAAACAATTCATCACTGTTCCAAGCATGCCCATGTAATCGGCGCGAGAACGATCCATCCCGCGATCAGAAAGTTCGGCTCCGCGGAAATAATTGCCGCCACCAATTACCACGGCGACTTCACGGCCAGAGCGAACTACATCGGCAATCTGGTGTGCAATATCTGCAACTACATCCGGGTCAACACCAAGTGAGCCTCCGCCTGCGAACGCTTCACCCGAAAGTTTCAGAAGGACTCTTTGCCATCCACCTTCAGGGACATTTGGCCATAATTCCAGGGAACCATTAATGGAAGTTTGGGTTGGGGTCATAAGGCAATCTTGCCCTATCCCCTAGTTGAAAGCCGCACTCCCCCCAAAAAAACTTTCGCCCACCGGCCTTGTGGGCTGATGGGCGAAAGAGTTTATGAGGTAGGGCGTTATCCCTGACCAATTTCAAAGTGAGTGAAACGAGTGATGGTCGTTCCTGACTCATCCAGAATCTGCTTAACAGACTTTTTGTTGTCTACTACTGATGACTGCTCAAGAAGCACGCTGTCCTTGAAGAAACCATTAACTCGTCCTTCAACAATCTTGGGAAGTGCGGCTTCTGGCTTGCCTTCTTCCTTTGCAGTTTCAGAAGCGATGTGACGCTCGTTGTCTACTACTGAGGCTGGAACTTCTTCACGAGTTAGGTAAGTTGGGCGCATAGCCGCAATCTGCATTGCTGCACTACGAGCTGCCTCTTCGCTACCGGTGAATTCAACCATTACGCCGACTGCTGGTGGCAAGTCTGATGAACGGCGATGCAGGTAAAGTGCGACTTCGCCTTCATGGCTGGCCACACGACCAAGTTCTAGTTTTTCGCCAATGATGCCGGCGCGAAGTTCGATTTCTTCGCCAACAGTTTTGCCATTAGGAAGACTTAGGTTGAGAGCTGCTTCACGATCACCAACTGCTGCTGCTTTCACAAGTGAAGCAATTTCGTTAGCTAGTAAAGTGAAGTCTTCACTTTTCGCCACGAAGTCTGTTTCGCAAAGTAGCTCAACAAGTACGCCACCATCAGCGGCAACTACGCCGGCTGAAGTCTCGCGTTCTGCGCCTCGCTTTGCTGCTTTGGCTGCACCAGAGATTCGAAGAATCTCAATCGCTTTGTCAAAGTCGCCTGCTGCTTCTTCAAGGGCTTTCTTGCACTCCATCATTCCTGCGGAGGTGGCATCACGAAGTTTTTTTACATCCGCTGCTGTTATCGACATTTGTTTAATCCTTTGATTTGTTTTGACTCAAGTTAATTTAGATAAATCGTGCAAGTGCGGGCGGAAACTGGTTCCACCCGCATTTTTCACAATTATTCGGCAGGCGCTTCAGTAGCGTCTGCGACAGGTGCTTCTTCTGCAACGGCTTCAACAGCAACTTCAGCTGCAGTCTCGACAGGTGCTTCTTCTGCAACGGCTTCAACAGCAACTTCAGCTGCAACAACTTCGGCAGGAGTTTCGACAGTAGTTTCGGAAACAACTTCAGTTGTTTCTGCAACTGGTGCGCCTTCCAGAAGTTCCTTTTCCCACTCAGCAAGTGGTTCAACGGCAGCGTCCGCACTTGGGGCATTGCCACCAGCGCGAGCGATTAGGCCTTCGGCGATTGCATCTGTGATGACGCTGGTCAAAAGACCAACAGCACGAAGTGCATCGTCGTTACCTGGGATTGGGTAGTCAACAACATCTGGATCACAGTTAGTGTCAAGAATTCCGACTACTGCAATACCAAGTTTGTGTGCTTCCTGAACGGCTAGATGTTCTTTGTTTGTGTCAACAACCCAGATTGCGCTGGGAATCTTTTGCATGTCACGAATACCGGTTAGGACTAATTCTAATTTTTCCTTCTCGCGACGAAGTACAAGAAGTTCTTTCTTAGTAAGACCAGAACCAGCAACATCATCAAAATCAATCTGCTCTAGTTCTTTCATGCGAGAAATACGCTTGGAAACCGTCTGAAAGTTAGTGAGCATTCCACCCAACCAACGCTGGTTCACGTAAGGCATGCCGACGCGAGTTGCTTGCTCGCAAATTGTGTCCTGAGCCTGCTTCTTTGTGCCGACGAACAACACAGTTCCACCGTTTGCAACAACACCGCGGACGAATTCGTATGCCCGATCGATGTAAGCAAGTGACTGCTGTAAGTCAATGATGTAGATACCATTGCGCTCGGTGAAAATAAAGCGCTTCATCTTCGGATTCCAGCGACGAGTTTGGTGACCGAAGTGGACACCGTTCTCAAGTAGCTGGCGCGTTGAAATAACGGCCATGGTCGTTCTCCTTTTTCAAGGTCGGATTGCGCCGACCTTATTGCGGTTGTTGCGATGGTCGGTTGACCAAAGCCCTAAGGTTCTAGGTCGCTTCCACCTAGTGAACTAGGACCGACGGAAACGATTCATTTGCTGAACCTGTGATGTCACCTGCGAGCAGGCGCAAGTCCAAGTTTAGTGGGTATGTTGGTGTGGTCAGAGCCACTTTTGGTTTAGTGCAAACCCCCAAAAACGAACTTGCCACAGGGTGCGGCTTTGCCTTGCGTTCGGATAAGCACTTTGCCAACATTTGAGCCATGGCAAATAAACTCGTAACTTCAAGCCTTACTCAATTACCAAGAATTTCCCTTATTTTGCTCGTTCTTTTTGCGGGTAGTTGGCCGAGTAAGAGCGTGAGCGCACCTAAATGGGTCTGGCCGGTGGCAAGTCCAGTTGTAATTGAGGCATTTAATCCCCCGCCAAAGCCTTGGCTTGCTGGACATCGTGGAATTGATTTGGCTGCTCGCGCTGGTGATTTGGTTAGGGCTACTGGTTCTGGGTTTGTAACTTTTGCAGGTCCGCTTGCTGATCGAGGAGTTGTGGTGATTTCTCATGGTTCGATACGCACTACCTATGAGCCAGTAAAAGCCACTGTTTCAGTGGGTGATTACGTACAAGTGGCAGAAACTATTGGCTACCTTCAAAGAGGTGTGAGTCATTGTTCAAGGAATTTGCAAGTGACTTGTCTGCATTGGGGTTTACGACAAGGAGAAAAATACTTAAACCCGGTTTGGCTATTAAAACCACGCGTTCGATTGAAGCCAATTCCTCGAAGCTGATTAGGCGCGTGGATGTGCCTGATCGAAAACTGCCTTGAGCCGGTCCATCGAAACATGCGTGTACAACTGTGTAGTCGAAAGACTTGCGTGACCGAGCATTTCTTGCACCATTCGAATATCTGCGCCGCCTTCGATGAGATGAGTTGCTGCGGAGTGTCTAAGCCCATGAGGAGTCAGTTCCGGCATACCTGAAAGGCTGGCAAGGACGGCTGTGACCATCGAGCGAACAACCCTTTGATCAATGCGTTTACCGCGAGCACCGAGAAATACTGCCGCACCGCTATTTGAATGCAACAGTTTTGGACGCGCTTGGTCGAGATAGAGCGAAAGCGCAATATTTGCTTGCGCACCGAATGGAACAACGCGCTCTTTATTTCCTTTACCCAAAACCCGCAGAGTTTTGCGCGACTGGTCGATGTCATGAATGTCGATTCCGACTAATTCCCCCACTCGAATTCCAGTGGCATAGAGCAATTCGAGGATTGCTCTATCCCTAATGTGTACTGGGTCATCATCATCTGCGCGAGTAGCAGCCCGTTCCATAAACTCCGCCGCCTGGTTTTGCTGCAATACATGTGGGAGCTTTTTGCTGACCTTTGGAATTACAAGTGCTGACGCAGGGTCATGAGAAATGAGTTCGCTGTTAACTGCCCAAGCAAAAAAAAGTCGGATCGCAGTAGCACGTCTTGCCAATGTCGCACTAGATAAACCTGCTGTGCGTTGTGCTGCCAACCATCCGCGTAATTCCACTATTCCGATGTCCGCTAGTTGGCTGCAACCCAATTCCTGGACAAAGGCAAAAAGGTTCTCGAGATCCTTGCGATAGGCCTTTACGGTATTTTCGCTACGGCCAAGTTCAAGTTCGACATATTGAATAAACCTGTCCAAGCCAATGCGCATTTGGCTTGGGGAATTGTTCATAGACCTACGGTGACAACCAAGAGCTCAAAATGCAAGAACATTGGCAACTACGGACGAAGTGTTGCTTGGTTACCTGCAACGCCAACCAGTTGCTGTTCGCTCAATCAATCCACGCAATTCCAAGATTGCTAACACAGAATGGATTTCGTGCGAGTCAACAATGACATCTCTGGCCTGGTTGATTTTTAAAATTAGGGTCTCGGTTGTTGCACCTGTTTCTTGAATGATTTTTAATACGCAATTTTGTAATGGATCATGCAAGTCATTTTTAAGATCAAGCTCTGTGTTAAACCGAGCAATGACATCAGAAATCTCACTAACTATGTTCATGACACCATCACGGATACCTGCGTGGACTCCCGCCGAAGTTGCTGATGTAACAGGGCCAGGTATCCCCCAAACATCACGACCGAGCGCGTTAGCCCAATTTGCGGTCGAGAGTGAGCCAGAGCGCAATGCAGCTTCGATGACAACGGTGGATTGCGCAAGCGTGGCAATCAGACGATTGCGCACTAAGAAGCGACGCTTGTGTGGCTTAGCCTGGGGCGGCGCTTCACTTACAACCAAGCCAGATTCACTGATACGTGTGAGCAGTCCAGCGTGTGCTGCTGGATATGCAACATCTACTCCACAAGCCAGAACCGCGATTGTGTAACCTTCGGTCGCCAAAGCACCTCGATGTGCTGCCGCATCGATGCCATAAGCGGCACCCGAGACCACACAAACACCAGCCTGTCCAGCGAGCGCACCCACTTCACTGGCCACTCTTTCGCCGTAAGAAGTTGATGCGCGCGCTCCAACGACTGCCAAGGATTTTTCAGTAACAACTTTTAAGTTGGCAGTCCCTTTAAGCCAAAGTCCAACTGGTGCACTCGTGTCAAGGTCGTCCAAAAGTGCAGGCCATTCATCATCACTCGGAATAATGAATCGTCCGCCACAGCTAGCCAACCGGTTCATCGAATGCTCAAGAGCCTTAGATTCCATAACCTCGCGCACACGTTTAACAACTGCCCCAGAAACCTGTCCCGACTGAATCATCTCTAGAGCCTGGTTTGCCCCATGCTCACCAATTAATGCGCCGAGTTTCTCATCGCCCGGTTCGCTAGCGATGGACAGAATCGCTCTCGCTGTATGTTCACTCATGCGGCTTGCCATGATCCATTGCCATCTCGATGAGTTAGAGCCGCTGCGACATCACCAACAGTTGGGAAGTCATGTCCTCGCAAGTCGGCTATCGTCCAAGCAACTCGCAAAACCCGATCAGCACCACGAGCAGATAGTCCTGCGACATCACGACTCAAGAGGCTGTTCGCATCCCTTGATAATCCAAAATTTCTTCGCATTATGGGCCCAGGAACTTGGGCGTTAACGAGCCACGGATAATCTTTAAATCTTTTAGCAGACCGTTCGCGCGCCACCAATATTCTTTGTGCAACAACAGCAGTATTTTCTGGCTCGGCTGTTTGTGAATCTAGTTCGGCTAGCGTTGGCCGATCCAGCGTGACCCGTAAATCGATGCGGTCCAGAAGTGGGCCCGACAGGCGTGAAAAATACCTTCGGCGCACCTGCGAAGAACAACTGCAATCAGCGCCACTTCCAACAAATTTTCCACATGGACAAGGGTTAGCAGCAAGAACTAACTGAAAACGAGCAGGTAAGACTGTGTGAAACCCTGCCCGAGCAATTGAAACCACGCCTGACTCAAGTGGTTGGCGCAAAGAGTCCAAAACTGCGCGATCAAATTCGGCAGCTTCGTCCAAACAGAGCACACCACCATGCGCCAAAGTCACCATGCCGACTCGGGCGGTGTGACTGCCACCACCGATCAAAGCCGCGGTGGTCGCAGTATGGTGTGGTGCTTGAAAAGGCGCAGTTCTAATCAAACCTTGGCCAGGTCCAAGCAATCCAGCTACGGAATGAATCGCGGTAACCTCGACCGCTAACTCATCATCGAGTTGGGGTAAAAGCCCGGGGAGGCGTTCGGCCAGCATTGTTTTTCCTACGCCAGGACTACCAAGAAAAGCGATGTGATGACCACCTGCTGCCGCAATTTCTAGAGCGTGACGTGCTGCTGCTTGACCGCGCACATCGACTAGGTCTGGGATTGCAACTTTGTTGTGAACGACAATTGGTGGCTCTGGGACATCTATGTCTTCACCTCGCAGCCACATGACCGCGTCCATCAAAGATGAGACTCCGATGACTTTCATGTCAGGGACAAGTTTGGCTTCACCCACTTGCGTGTGTGGAACAAGTAATGTGGCAATGCCTAATCGATGTGCGGCCAATGCCGCAACTAAGACTCCGCGTACTGGGCGAACCGAACCATCGAGCGCGAGTTCTCCAACGGCAATTACATTTGGCAATTCGGGCACTTGGCCGTGTGCAGCCAGAATCGCTAATGCAATACCAAGGTCTAAGGCCGCTCCGCGTTTGTGAACACTAGCTGGTGAAAGCCCAACTGTGATTCGACGTTCTGAAGGCCAACTTAGTTGACTATTCAGAATTGCTGCACGAACTCGATCACGCGCTTCACCCACAGCAGTATCTGGCAATCCAACAATCGCCATACCCGGTAGGCCTTGACTTAGGTATGCCTCGATATCGACAACAAGACCTTCTACCCCAGTTACAACAACGCCCTTAGCGCGGGCAAGTGTCATACCTCAACACCGCGTATGTGGGATATGGTGTGCAATCCATCTGTTGAATAGACGATTCCAATCGCATCAAAGCGAATTCCATTAGTCCGCAATTTATGCGAGCCTAACCACGCCCCAGCGGCAGTTCGCAAATGTTCACGCTTCAATGCAGTTATGGCCTCAACAGGTAGGCCATGAGAAATAGAACGCCTGGTCTTGACTTCGCAGAAAACTAAAGTTCGCCCATCGCGAGCCACGATATCTAGTTCGACTCGATGCGCCCGCCAATTGCGATCAAGGATTACAAATCCAGATTGACGCAAAAAATCTGCTGCTATGTCTTCTCCGAGTGCGCCAAGTGCTTGATTTGTCATTTGCATTCGCTAATCGTGCCCGCGAATTACATGCGAACTTAAGGCAACTCTATGGATGTGTAAATGAAGATGGTGTGGAAAGTGATTTTAGACGCGTGACTATATCTCAATGCCAAGAAAGATGGCTATGCGATGTCCATTTCAGGCTTTGATAATTCTTCAACATTGACATCTTTGAACGTTAGAACTTTTGCTGACTTAACAAATCTGGCTTGACCGTACATGTCCCAAACCCAAGCATCGGTAAGGGTGACATCAAAGTAAACATCGCCTGATTCGTTTGTGCGTACCTGCACATCAACATTGTTAGCAAGATATAAGCGACGTTCAGTGTGAACTATGTACTTGAACAGGTGAACTAAGTCTCGATATTCACGATATAACTCGAGTTCAAGTTCTGACTCAAAACGCTCTAACTCTTCAGCCGACATGTATCCACTCTATTGCGGTGTGTGCTCGGGAAGCTTCCAAGACCTGCGATGAAATGTAGTAGCACCAAATTTAGTTAAGGCCGCCATGTGTCCGGCTGAACCGTAGCCAACATTTCCATCCCAACCATAATCGGGATGCAGTAAGGCTGCTTCGCGCATGAGGGCATCTCTAACTACTTTGGCGAGCACACTAGCTGCGGCAACTGATGCACAAGCAGCATCAGCCTTAACTTTCATCGTGACCGGCACCGTAATTCCAGAACTTGCGCTAAATAGGTCAGTTTCTGGTTCGGCAATCCAGTTGTGTTTACCATCAAGAATCACATGATCTGGTTTAGTTTTTAGTAATTCGTGAGCTCGAGTCCAAGCTATTCGCAGCGCGGCCACAATGCCCACTTCATCAATCTCTTGAGGTGAGGCATGCCCGATTGCCGAATCAATAACCCAAGCAGAAACTGGATCAACGAGTCTTTCGCGCGTTAGCCTGCTGATGACTTTGCTATCACGCAGCGCACTAGGAACTTCGCCCACATTGACATCCACAACAGCAATACCCACGGATACCGGACCGGCAAGGGCGCCGCGACCAACTTCATCTACCCCTGCGACATACTTTGCACCTGTTGCATGAAGAGACTTTTCGAGTTCTAAAGTTGGTGCGCCAGACACTAGCGCTCGATTCCACCAAAACGATCAATCGGCCAAATCTTGAGTGCCACTCGACCCACAATCTCATCAAGCGGGATCATGCCGTTATCTAGATCAAGATGAAATCTTGAGTCCTCAGAGTTTCCGCGGTTGTCGCCCATGACAAATACATTGCCTTCAGGAACAAGTACCTTGAATTTAACCTGCGCAGTTCCGTTGCCTGGCTTGATGTAAGTTTCGTTGGTTTGAGGAACGCCGTTGATAATGATGTGTCCGGCAGGATCACAACATTCAACTGTGTCATTACCAACACCAATTACTCGCTTGACTAGGTCGTTACCAGAATTTGATGGAACTATGCCCATAAATTGCAGGATGCGACCAACACGAGTGTCATAAGGATCTGGATAACCCCCACCCAACCAAGAACTTGGATCGTGGAAAACGACAACATCGCCACGATGAACTCCGGTGATGCGGGTTGAAATTTTTGATACTACGATTCGGTCATTCGTAAGCAGGGTATTTTCCATCGACCCACTTGGCACATAAAAAGCCTGCAGCAAAAACGTGCGTACTAGAACCGACAGAAAAAGTGCTGTTAAAACAACAGTGACTGATTCGCGAATAAAGCTGTGCTTTTTCGCTGGCTTTGGGGAATTTTCCTGCGCGTCAGACTCTGCAGAGTCGCTGGACTCAGGCAAATCTGATTCGTTTTCATCCACGTTGCAAAGCCTTTCCAAGCCCTATTTATCGTCAAGATTTTATGGTACAAAAAAGTTGACCCACCCGAGGGTGGGCCAACTTAAAGACTAGACGTTATCGCGCTTTTCGCGGATCTTTGCAGCCTTGCCGCGTAGATCGCGAAGGTAGTAAAGCTTGGCGCGACGAACATCGCCACGGGTTACAAGCTCGATCTTCTCAACTACTGGTGAGTGAACCGGGAAAGTACGTTCTACGCCAGTTCCAAAGCTGATTTTGCGGACTGTGAAAGTCTCGCGAACTCCGCCACCCTGACGGCGCAAAGTGATTCCTTGGAAAATCTGAATACGTGAGCGAGTACCTTCAATAACCCGAACGTGAACTTTTACAGTGTCACCTGGGCGAAAGTTTGGAATGTCTGAACGCATTGATGCTGCGTCAACTTCGTCTAAATAATGCATTATTACTCCAGTGGACACATCGCCGCAGGTCGTGAGCCCAGATAAGGTCTTACCCGAATGAGTGTTGAGAACTTGTATGAATACTCCCCTGCGGCGGGGAATTCACGTTCCAACAGGCTCTACCCTGCCATAAAGCAAGCATTCAAGCCAACTCTGGGGTTGATTGTCGTTAATCTGCAATATGATTGGGGCTTAGTGAAATGAGGGTGGGCTTAAGTGACAACTTCAAATAACCCTAAACTCAATCCCAGTATCAAAGAGAAAACCGCCCCTGCTGGCAATACTCGCATTACTGGAAAAGAACAGTTCTATACCCCCGATGCCACAGCTGAGCAGATTTTTGTCCTGCTTAAAGAAATGGGTTGGCTCACTAAATCATTAACTTTGCTCGAGCCCGCTGGCGGAACTGGCAACATCATCAAGGCGGCCCGAAAGTTTGGCATCCAAAATGTGGTCAGTTTCGACATTGAGCCGCGCAACTCAGAAATCCAATTAGGCAATTTTCTTGAGCAAGACATCTCACAAACCGGGATGCTGACAGTCACCAATCCCCCGTTTGGCAGAAATAACTCTTTAGCAATTCCATTTTTTAACCATGCTGCAAAATTTTCTGACTACATTGTTTTTATAGTTCCGCGCTCGTGGCGAAAATGGAGTGTTCAGAACAAGTTAGATCGCAACTTTCATTTGGTCCGAGATGAAGACTTGACCATTAACTACGTGAACGAATTAGGCGAAGATGCTCATGCGAAAGATCGGCTGCGCACTTGTATTCAGTTTTGGAAACGCGAAAGCACTCCACGAAAAATTGTGGCCATTAAAAATATGGGCATCTTTAGTAAATGTGCGCCAACTGAAGCAGATGCATCTTTCACTGTCTTTGGATATGGCTGCGGAAGTATAAAGACTGACTTTCAGCCGGTGAAAAATACAACACAAATGTTCGTCAAGTTTTTGCATCCTGAGGCATTAGCGGCCTTCCAAAATTCAGACTTTTCAAAGTTCTCTATGAATACTGCCTACACCGAAGCATTAGCCTTACCGGAAATCAACTATGTATTAAATGAGTACATCTTTGGTGATCCGATGCTCATTGATAAAGATTAGCTGTCGGCAAGGTCTGGACGGGTAATCGCAGTCTTTTGCATAGCCTGCAAATGACGCCAGGCAGCAATCTTGGCGTGATCACCCGAGGTAAGAATTTCTGGAACAACAAGTTCTCGCCAGACTGGTGGCCTGGTAAATACCGGACCTTCAACAAGATTCTCCATTGCGCCTTGGGCGAATGAATCATCTTGGACACTTACTTCATTACCAAGCACTCCGGGAACCAAACGGGCAACGGCTTCAACGATTGTTAAGACAGCTACTTCACCTCCTGCAAGCACATAATCGCCGAGGGAAACTTCATCAACGCGCACTTTGCTTGAATAGTGGCTAGCGACTCGCGAGTCGATTCCTTCGTATCTGCCACAAGCAAAAACTAGATGCGGCATTGCAGAATATTCTTGGGCTTGAGCTTGGGTGAAAGGACGTCCCGATGGTGTTGGAATTATTAAAACCGACTCTGGTGTTAATACCTGATCGAGGGCTTCGCCCCATGGCTCTGGCTTCATCACCATTCCTGGTCCGCCACCATAAGGTGCATCATCAACAGTTTGATGTTTGTCATGCGCAAAATCTCGCAGGTCGTGGACGTCTAATCCGAGCACTCCATCTTCGATCGCTCTACCTAACAAGGACAAGCGCAATGGCGCAAGGTACTCAGGGAAAACAGTGATTACATCAAACTTAAGCATGATTATCTTTGGCCCCTTCGGTATCGCGAACGACCACAGCCTCTACTTCGTTTAGGAGTCCAGGAGGAGGGGTGATGGTAATCAGCCGATTCTTGATGTCAACGTTTGGTACAAATTCCAGAATGAATGGGATAAGAGCTTCGTCTAAACCTTCGCGAGTAACCGCGAGCATATCTTGGGATGGCAGGTGAATCACTTCGGAAACTAAGCCGACTAATTCACCCGACTCAAGTTGAACCTGAAGACCCATAAGTTGGTGGTCATAAAATTCATCTGGATCTTCGGGAATAACCAGTGGGTCAACGTCAACGCTTAACTCTAAGTTGCGCAGTGTTTCGGCTTGAGTGCGATCGTCATACCCAACAAAATGAACGACCAGCCGCCCACTATGCCATTTTGAAGTGGCGATAGTTAGCGACTGGTCATTACTTGCAAAAAGTGTTTCACCTGCGGCGAAACGTAAATCTGGCTCGTCGGTTCGTACCTCTACGAATAGATCGCCACGCACACCATGCGCGCGACCGATTCGCCCGACAACGAGCCGCATTACTTAGCGTTCGTTGACGTCGAGGATGTCGATTCGTACATTTCCCTTGTCGGAAAGTGCATTTACGACAGTGCGCAGGGCTGTTGCAGTGCGGCCAGCCTTGCCGATTACGCGACCCATGTCTTCAGGGTTGACCTGAACTTCAAGGGTTACGCCACGACGATTATTTTCGCGCACCACTACATCTTCGGGATTGTCAACAATGCCCTTGATTAAGTGCTCTAAAGTGTCGTCCAACATGGACTATGCCTCTTCGGCTGGTGCTTCTGCGGCTGGCGCTTCTGCAACAACTTCTTCAGCAGGGGTCTCAGCTGGTGCTTCGGCGGCAACTTCTTCGACAACAACTTCTTCGACAGGTGCTTCAGTAGCAGGTGCTTCTGCGGCAACTTCTTCGACAGGAGCTTCTGCGGCAGGAGCTTCAGTTGATTCAACAACTTCGGCTGCAGCGTCATCGCTGACAACTGCTGCTTCGACGACAGCTTCTTCAACTGGAGCTTCAACAACTTCTTCGATAACTTCTTCAACAACTACTGCCTTCGGGCGAATAGTTGGTGTGCGAGGCTCATCAGCAACCGCAAGAATTGTGGCTGCAAATGTTTCTAGCTTGTTGACCTTAGGTTCTTTAACCCGAAGCGTGCCTTCAGCACCAGGTAGACCCTTGAATTTTTGCCAATCACCAGTGATTTTAAGCAGAACAAGAACTGGTTCTGTTGGCTGTGCACCAACGCCTAACCAGTACTGAACGCGATCAGAATTAATTTGGATGAGACTTGGCTCTTCCTTTGGATGATACAAACCGATTTCTTCAATCGCACGGCCATCACGGGCAGTGCGAGCATCCGCGATAACAACGCGGTACTGAGGATTACGAATATTGCCTAGACGCTTGAGCTTGATCTTGACAGCCACGAGTGATATTTCTCCTGTAAGTGGGGGTGGTCCGAGGCTTCTCACGTGGGGTGTGAGTCACTTTTGTTCCGATGAATCCAACAAGGTTGCGGGTAGAGGGCCGGCTTCCAAGTTGGGATTGCTAAAGATAACTATGCCAGAAAGGTCGATTATCTGGAAATTCAAGGATATTTCGCCGATTTTGCCTAATAAATGTCCAATAAGCCTGGCCTTCGAGCTATCGGAGGCTAACTAGAGGCAATTGTCTGCCACCGAGATGTGTCAGTGGGCGTATGTACCATTTACGCAACATCAAATTGCTGGACTCCCGATCATTTCACCTGAGGTGAATTGAGGAGGCAGCATTATCAAAGGTATTCACTTCTATGAAGAAACTACTCGCAATCATCTTCGCCGCAAGCTTGAGCTTTGGCTCGGTTGCCATGACTCAAACCACACTTCAAGCGGATGGCCCTGTTAAAATTTCTCAGTACCGTGGCGGCGTCAAGTGCTGCTAACCGTGGCGCAAAAGTCATAGGTAACTGAATCGCCTCAGCTCTACAGTTTTCTTAGAGAAAATTCGGCAGGCACCAACTTAAATCACTTTCCAGCAACCTAGCTTTGGCACTGATCTCAACGGCTGTATCAAACTCGCCCAAGAGACCGTAAGCGAATGCTATTTTTCGTAACGCCGCATTTGGCCACTCGTTGCCAGCGAGTGGCTCATAGATTGCACGTGCCGTGGACAAATGTTCTGACACTCGGTCATGATTTCCCAAAGTGTATTCACACAATGCATAAAGTATTTCAGAATATCCAAGGATTGCCAGTGTCAGAGCGGCATTTGCTGCTAGTGAATCAAGCACCTCAATGGCTCTGCTCGAATTCCCCAACTCTAACTCGCAAGCCACATAATAGAGCCAAAGCCACATCATCGCTTCGGAAATTTCATCACCGAGGTACCTGTTCAACTGCGCCTCAAGCAAGTTCTTGGCTAGAGACAGATTCTCGCTACTATCGTGATGGAATTCCGAGGCAAGCATTCCGAGTCGGCCAACGACTCTCTGAATTGCCAATGAGTCGTCTTCTTCGACGTATATCTGAAATACCTGATGCATTAAATCAAAGGCAGTATCCAGTTCTCCAGAATATTCCGCTATCTCTGAACGCGCCCAAAGAACGCTTGCCCTGACGCGCCGATCTGGAGCCTCTGCTGTTGATGCTTCGACTGTTGAAAGGAGAATTTCAGCGCTTCGCAGATCACCCTCAGATGCAACTCTGCTTGCCATAAGGCTGATTAATTGCGTGCGAAACAGGGAATCAACATTCGGTACATTCCGCAAGATCGAGCCTAGGTTGTGCAGAAACTCTATACATTCTCGGTCTTGGGCACGGGCATCGTATATTCGGGCAGATTCAAGGAGAATTCGTTGGGCATTAGTCCAATCATGCTCTTGAATCATTAGCCTCAACGAATTACTAACCAAATTCATGCACGAATCATAAGCACCATTCATACGAAGTGCCTCAACTTGTGTTGCCGTCCAATGGTTGTCGCGATGATCTTCATCAACCTGCGCGAGAAGCTGAAGCGCCGCCTCTGCATCACCCAATGCCAGCGATGCCTCTGCGAGATCAATCAGCTCTTTTGTCGCAATCTCATCACCGCTGGACATTACGCAGAATTCCTAGTCGCTGAGAAAATTTTTGAAGGCACTTGGCAGCTCTGTCAAAGTATTGGACGCAGCCACATCAGTCGGGACATCAAGGCCTGCCTCAATCGCGGCCCGCTTGGCCGGATTACCAGATTTTTTGGCACCCTTGCCTGGCTTGCTCTTCTTAGCTGCGCTAGTTTTTGGCAAACCTGGCATGGGTGGCATTCCTGGCACTGATCCACCCTTAGCCATTTGACGCATCATCTTTTGTGCCTGAGTAAATCGCTCAATCAGACCATTAACATCACTGACCTGCAT
>VFKC01000018.1 GCA_009885745.1 Actinomycetota bacterium | reverse complement strand
GCTATCAGCGAGTTACGCGATCGGGTGCAATCGCAAGGTTTCAACGCAGATGACAATCGAGAAACGATCAGTCACTTGGCTGAGGACATATTGCAAGAATCCAACCCACTATCAACTCAAGTTCAAGAACTTGCGAATCAAGTGGCTGGATTCGGGGCGCTACAAGAACTTTTAGACGATCAAAGTATTGAAGAAATTTGGATTAATGAACCAGGCCGCATTTTTGTAGCTCAAAATGGACGAAGTCAATTAACTTCGCTGATGCTTGATGAGCGAGAAGTTCGAACGTTGGCCGAAAGGCTATTGGCCCGAACTGGTCGACGAATAGATTTAGCGAACCCATTTGTTGATGCCACATTGCCTGATGGATCGCGGTTGCACATTGCTATTCCAGATGTCACGTCAAAACACTGGGCTATAAACATCCGCAAGTTTGTGTTACGGGCTCACTCGCTAGAAGATCTCGTTGCAGCAGGAACCTTAACTAATCAAGCAGCAGCCTTTCTCCAGGCTTGTGTCTCAGTCGGGCTCAACATCATCGTGGCCGGGGCAACTCAGGCTGGTAAGACCACGCTGATGAATGCCTTGCTCAACAGCGCACCAGCCCACGAGCGGGTAATTACTTGTGAGGAAGTCTTTGAACTGCAACTGCTGAGTCCTGATTGGGTTGCCATGCAAACGCGTCAAGAAAGCCTCGAAGGCACTGGCGAAATAACGCTCAGACGTCTTATTAAAGAGGCATTGCGTATGAGACCTTCACGACTAGTAGTGGGAGAAGTTCGTCATGAAGAATGCCTGGAACTTTTAATTGCCATGAATTCAGGAATGCCCAGTATGTGTTCCATACATGCCAACAATGTACGTTCAGCGCTCTCCAAATTATGCCTCTTGCCAATGCTCGCTGGAAGTAACGTGACCGGAGATTTCATCATCCCAACGGTTGCCAACGTGGTTGACATAGTTGTACACACTGCGCTTTCACCCAATGGGCTTCGCCAGGTTCAAGCCATCGGTTCAGTCACTGGTCGCGTTGAGGGAAACACTATTGAGATTGATGAAATTTTCTCTCGAATTAATACTGAATTGGTTGCTTCGGGGAATTTCCCATCACGTAGGGAATTATTCTCTTCCCAAGGTTTTGACTTAGGAACAATTCTGAATGGTCCGTCATGGCAATAATTATTGCGGTCATGTTCACCCTGGCTCTAATCCTGATTCTCCAAGG
The DNA here is from genome assembly GCA_009885745.1 of Actinomycetota bacterium. Lineage (GTDB taxonomy): Bacteria > Actinomycetota > Actinomycetes > S36-B12 > UBA5976 > UBA5976. The sequence continues at coordinate 14,859 of VFKC01000018.1, read as the reverse complement.
ACTTTTTCAAACAACGGCTGGAGCAAGGCCGAAATTTCAATTGCAATCACTGGTCTTCAATTCCCGAGTTCCCATCGGAGCTGATGTTTGGCCCGATGTTGTCGATGATCTAGCCTCTGCTATCAGAGCTGGCATGTCATTACCTGCAGCTTTAACTGAATTGGCTAAATCTGGTCCATTAGTTCTGAGACCTGTTCTTGGTGCCAGTCTCGTTTCGTATCACGCAACTGGAGATTTCACTGGGGCGTTAATGGAATTAAAAAATGAGATTAAGGATCCAGCGGCCGACAAATTTGTTGCGGCACTTGTTCTAGCTCATGAAGTCGGTGGGGCAGATCTAGGCCAGGTTCTAAAAACACTCTCAGAAGTTTTGCGAGCTGATGCAAAGATTCGTGGGGAAATCGTTGCAAGACAGAGCTGGACGATCAATGGAGCCAAACTTGCAGTTGCGGCCCCATGGCTCACATCGTTAGTTCTATCCACACACAGTGAGGCTTCAACCGCTTATTTGTCACCGGGTGGCATTCGTATCCTACTTTTTTGTCTATTTACCTCTGTTATCGCTTACGCAACCATGATGCGAATCAGCCAACTCCCTAAAGAAATAAGAGTTTTGTCATGAATCTGCAGTCTCTGCTTTTTGCCGTCGGGATTTCTTTGTCCGTAGTTTTAGTGCTCTCATCATCGACTGTCAAAGCACAATCAGTTGCCGAAAGAATCGCTCCATATGTGGGGGGCTCTCGTCAAGCAAATTTCTCTTGGTCATCAAGTCTCAGCCGAAGCCTGCGTCGCTTCTTGATAGACAAGCCAGAATCATTTTGGGGAAGTGATGCCAGAATCAATGTGCTAGTACGCAAATCCGGTAATGAAATTTCACTGTCACAATTTCGCCAAAATCAATTGGTCTATGCATTTTCTTTTTTACTAGTTGCGCTCATCTGGCACACAATAAAACTTTCACAAGGCCAGGGGCTACCGCCAGCACTTGCTTTAACTCTTATGGTGGCAGCGGTAATTTTTGGTGGCTGGTTTTCAAAGAATGCATTATGCGCAAAGGCCAATTCTCGACAGCTTCGTATGGAGCAACAACTGCCTACAATTCTTGATTTATTGGCATTCGCTGTTTCTGCGGGTGAACCAATAACTAATGCCATCAAGCGGGTCACGCAAACATGCACTGGAGAGCTTTGTGCCGAGTTAGAAGTGGCTTTGCGTTCGGTCTCGCTGGGCGAATCATTTGCTAGCGCATTTGAAAATCTAGCTCGAGGTCTCGACTCAACATGTGTGAGTAGAGCTGTGCGCACAATCATCATGGCAATGGACCGAGGCACTCCTCTTGCGGGTGTGTTAAGAGCTCAAGCCGATGATGCCCGAGCAGGTCAAGCGCGAAAGCTATTTGAATTAGCGGGAAAAAAGGAAACAACAATGATGTTGCCAGTTGTGTTCTTTATCTTGCCAACAATCGTTGTGGTTGCTCTCTATCCAGGTTTGAGCGCATTACAACTTATGTAAGTTCCTGAGCAGATTGCTCTAAATAAATATATAAATGAGGAAATCAAAATGAAAAATAAAGGAATGATTCATTCATCACTACAAAATTTTGCTATCCGATTGGGCCTTCGATTCAAAGATGCAATCAAGTCTGAGCAAGGTGATGTCCCGGGCTGGGTCCTTGTGACAGTTATGACCGCAGGACTTGTGGTAGCCATTTGGTCTGTCGCGGATGGTCAATTGAAGTCAGTTCTAACAAATGCTTTGCGATCCGTTTCACAACCGTAAGCTACTCGCAGATGACCGAGGCTCTGCAGTTGTTGGGTTCTGCGCGATTGCGCCATTGCTAACTTTTGTTTTCGTATTGATTGTGCAGATTGCCACCCTGTGCATGGATCAAGTCACCCTTTCCATGGCTGCAAATGAGGGCGCGAGGGCAACTTCAACTATGTTCTCTAGTTCGGCTGACGGGGTAGCAAGCGCCCAAAAGGTAATGAAGATTCGTGGTGCCCGAGGCAAAGACAGCCGTTTCACCGCCAAGCAACAAAAGCGTGGGACCGTCACGTACGTGATTTTTACCGCACAAGAGTCCTTTCATATTTCACTGCTGAATCGGGACATTGTCTTGAGTGCTACTGCCAGAGTGATCGACGAAAGGGCACTATGAAGAACTTAATAAAATGTGAATGCGCCAATGTGACTCTGGAATTTATTGCAGTAGTTGTGGCGCTAATGCTGCCGACTATGTACATTGCAACCAACTCCATCGGAGTAGCACAAACATATATGGCGCAACAATCTGCCGCGCGCGCGGCGGCTCGTGCTTATGTTACGAGCTCACAGACAAGCCATGCTCAGGTCAGGGCAAAAGCAGTCGCTCAAACAATTCTTAGCGATTTCAAGATCCCCCAACGTGAAATTCGCACGATTATTACGTGTTCGAACAGTAGTTGTCTAAATGCTGGGGCAATTGTCAATGTCACAGTGTCTAGAAATTATTTGATTGAGTTCGGATTTCCTTTTGGGAATAAAAAGATTCAAATCGTTGCCAAACAATCCGCAATGATAAATTAGCGAGATAACAAAAATGCGTAAATATTTCTCATCCAAAATCATGAACGACCAAGGATCGATTATGACGCTTGGCATTGGACTTGCTGTGGCCACCTTGATGTGTGTGACTGTTTCAGTTAATGTCGCAGCACTTTGGGTCGCCAAGCAAAGCCTAAATAGCATCGCGGATAGTGCGGCCTTAGCAGCCGCAAATGGGATCGATACTTCGCAGATTTATACTCAAGGTTTTAATTCGCGTATTCCATTGAGCGAGTCACAGGCTCGAAAAAAAGTACTAACATTTTTCACTAAATCACAAATTGCTGGCGACCTATCTCAATTCAAACTACTGTCAGTGCGGGTAGTTGATGATGAAGTGTCAGTGACAATCCAGGCCACCGCGCAGCTGCCATTCGGCTATTTGATTTTCAACCAGAGTCCAAAAGTGGTGTCCCAAGCACACGCAATCAACATTCTGTCCGAATAACTGCGCTCGTTCTTTGGCGCACCCTTGCCTCTTCGCGAGGTAGGTGCGGGTTTATCCCGAGGCAAGGTAGCCTTGATAATTATGGCCACCGGTGATTTTGCTGCAGATTTAGCAACGCTTGATGCCACTTTGCAGAGCATTGAAAAAGTCCTTCGGGTTGATGAAATGCAGACCCAGATCGCTGAACTTGAAGTTCTAGCATCTGCTCCCGATCTGTGGGACGACCAAAATAACGCCCAACAAGTGACCAGCAAACTCTCAATTTTGCAGGCAGATCTAGGGCGAATCCGAAGTATGCGAGTGCGCATTGATGATGTTGCGGTGTTATTTAGCCTGGGAGAAGCTGAACACGATGAAGAAATTATGGTTGAAGCTCAGGCTGAGTTAGGGCAATTAGAAAAATCAATAGGTGAGCTAGAAGTACGCACTCTTTTATCGGGCGAGTACGACAGTCGCGAGGCTCTTATCTCAATCCGTTCAGGTGCTGGCGGAGTGGATGCTGCTGATTGGGCTGAGATGGTCTTGCGAATGTATTTGCGATATTGCGAGCGCCACAACTGGCCCACTGAAATCTATGACACTTCCTATGCCGAAGAAGCTGGTATTAAATCTGTCACGTTCGCAGTAAAAGTTCCTTATGCATATGGAACGCTCTCGGTGGAGCAGGGAACTCATCGGCTAGTGCGAATCTCGCCATTTGATAATCAAAGTCGTCGTCAAACATCCTTTGCTGAAGTTGAAGTTATCCCAGTGGTCGAGCAGACAGATAGTTTGGAAATCCCCGATGATGATTTACGGATAGACGTTTATCGATCCTCTGGTCCGGGCGGACAGGGAGTCAACACAACCGATTCCGCAGTTCGCATAACCCACATTCCATCTGGCATCGTTGTCTCGTGCCAAAATGAGCGTTCGCAATTACAAAACAAGGCAACAGCTATGGCGGTTTTGCAGGCAAAACTGCTAGCCAGAACTCGTGAGCAGGAGCAAGCAAAAATCAATGCCCTCAAGGGTGATGCCAGTGGTTCGTGGGGAAATCAAATGCGGTCTTATGTTTTGCACCCTTATCAAATGGTTAAAGATTTGCGCACTGAGGTGGAGACGGGAAATACTTCTGCCGTTCTTGATGGCGAAATAGATAATTTTATTGAAGCCGGTATCCGCTGGCGCCGCGAACAAACAGGCCAGTAACCGTAAGTTATGTAAAGTCGGCGCGCCCTACACCCTGTTTCACTTGAGGCTATCTAGGCTTATAAAAGTTGGTTTTTATAGATTAAAAATATGCCTAGAGTTGCCTTGAAGGAGTTGTACTGTGATTCGTTTTGATCATGTCTCTAAACAGTACAAAAACTCGCCACGCCCCGCACTCGATGATGTGGACTTAACCATCAATCAGGGTGAGTTTGTTTTTCTTGTTGGTTCATCTGGCTCGGGTAAATCTTCAATGTTGCGGCTCATGGTTAAAGAAGAAAAGCCCACAACTGGCACAGTCACAGTAAACGATGTCAATGTTGCCAAATTACGCAACCGCAAAGTTCCTGCGTTTCGGCGCAAACTTGGCATTGTATTCCAAGATTTTCGCTTGTTGCCAAATAAAACTGTCTTTGAGAATGTGGCATTCGGCATGGAAGTTATTGGCAAGTCTCGCCGCGAGATTCGGGCGCGAGTGCCTGAGGTTCTTGAGTTAGTCGGTCTTGAAGGCAAAGAAAAAAGACTTCCTTCAGAACTTTCCGGTGGTGAACAGCAACGTGTTGCAGTAGCCAGAGCATTCGTGAACAATCCAAGTTTGCTGATTGCTGATGAGCCAACTGGAAATTTAGATCCATCAACGAGTGTTGGAATCATGAAGTTGCTTGATCGGATTAATCGCACGGGCACCACAATCATCATGGCTACGCATGATGTCGCGATTGTCGATCAAATGCGTAAACGAATTATCCAACTTGATTCGGGTCACATCGTGCGTGATCAAGAGCGCGGTATATATGGGGACGCAGGTCACTGATGCGCATTTCATTTGTAGCTCGTGAACTTGGCAGTGGCCTCAAACGCAATTTCACTATGACTCTTGCTCTAGTGGTCTCGGTAGCAGTTTCCCTTTCGCTTGTTGGGGCTGCGTTGCTCTTAGGCGCACAAGTAGATCGGATGAAGGGATATTGGTACGAGAAAGTTGAGGTATCAATTTTCTTATGTGGCCCTAATTCCACGGCATTCAACTGCAAGAGTGATGTCACTCCGCAAGAGCGCAAAGAAGTTTATGAAGGTTTGAAATCTCTCGGATCAACGGTCCAGAGTATTTTCTATGAAAGTTCTGATATGGCTTATGCCAGGTTCAAAGAACAGTTCAAGGGCTCAGCAATTGTTGACAATGTTGGCCCAGATGCGTTGCCTCAATCTTTCCGGGTAAAGCTAGATAATCCAGATAATTTCACTTTGGTCGATGCGGCACTCGCTGCCACACCTGGAGTGGAATCGATTCAAGATCAACGTAAATTGTTGAGTCGGTTTTTCCAGATTTTAAATGGCTTACAAACTTTTGCGCTCGCCGTTGCCAGTGCGATGCTCTTGGTTACTGTTTTGTTGGTCATGAATACTGTGCGAGTTGCCGCTTTTGCTCGTCGGCGTGAGACCTCAATTATGCGTGCTGTTGGCGCAAGCAACATGTCAATTCGTTTACCATTTATTCTCGAAGCATTGACTGCTGCAGTCTTCGGCGCGGGTCTAGCCAGCCTCGGTGTTTTGTCGATCAAAAAATATTTCATTGATGCTCGTTTGGCGCCCGACTACACCTTTATCGCATTTGTAACTTGGTCTGAAGTAATCGCGATTATTCCTTGGCTATTCTTAATTGGAGTTCTCACTACAGTTTTGTCATCTTCGGTATCATTGCGCCGTTATTTACGGGGCTAATTGTTCATTTTTTTGATATTTTCTTAGACACAAGTGCGTTAGCGGAATAGTAATTAGTTTTATTGGGTTAGATTTAAAAAGAAGTATGTTGAGAACAGGAATGGGGGAGAAATGAAAGTTTACAAAACACATTTGTTTCGATTCCTTCTCGTTTTACCTGTGGTATTCGCTCTTATCTTGGCTCCCGTTAATGCCGAGAGCATTAAAGATAAGGTTAAGGATGCATACGCGGAACTGGCTGAAGCATCAGATGCAGTTGTTCAAGCTCAGCAAGATTTGGCTAAGACTCGAACCAAATTGCCAGCGGCTCAACGCGCACTAGCTCATGCAAATGGTGTTGAAGGACAGGCGACTTTAAAGTACAACAGGGCAGCAGCAAATTTACTTTCAGCACAGCAGGCTTATGCGCTAGCCAAAGCTCGGGTGGCTGCAAAGCAGGCTGAAATTGTGGAATTGCAAACCAAGGTAAATCAATTTGCCAGGGCCGTTTACCAGCAGGGACAAACATCCCAATGGGAAATTGTTTTACAGTCGCAATCTCCTGCAGATTTAACGTCGCGAATGCAAACAATTAAAGCGGTCTCGCAAGCAAGTGCAGCCAGCCTCGATCGACTGCTCGCAGCCAAAGAGCAATTAAAAGAAGATGCTGCAGAGGCTGAATCTGAGCGCGTGCGGATGCAGGCTCTAGAGACCGAAGCGCAGATTAATCTTGAGGCCGCCCAAGCAGCACAAGATGAAGCTGCGTTAGCCAAAGCAAAAGTTGACTGGCTCATTTCGCAAGAAGCAGCAGCTGTTGCTTCTGCCGAAGAAAACCGTAAAAAAGAACAAAGACAACTTAACTACATACTTGCTGAGCAAATACGCCTTTCGAATTTGAGTAATAGCGGAAGTCAAGGCACTGGGGACCCACAAGCAACGGGACCGCTAAGTTGGCCAGTTCCAGGTTATGCCGCTGGCTCTGCATCAGTTCAACATGTTGGCCCTCGGGTGCTTTCAAGTGGACGTTACAGCTGCCACACGGGCCAAGACATTCCTGCTCCTACTGGAGCAAACATCGTTTCCTCTGCAAATGGCGTTGTCTTGTTTGCTGGTTGGAACTGGGGCTATGGGTATATGACTCTTGTTGATCATGGCAATGGTCTAGTCACCGCTTACACACATCAATCGCGACTCTTTGTAAGCAAGGGACAGAGCGTGGTTGAAGGCCAACACATTGGTGATGTGGGCAACACTGGAGCATTCTCAGCCGGCGCTCATTTACATTATGAGGTGCATGTCAACGGATACAACTACGATCCGATGGGTTGGTTTGGTGGATCTAGGAAAGTTGTGGCCTGCGCACCGACTCGTGGCCTGTGACAAAAGATGGCTAAAGAATTAGGCCGAAAGGTGATTGCCCAAAACCGTAAAGCTCGACATGACTATGCGATCGAAGATGTTTTTGAAGCCGGGATGGTCTTAGTTGGCACTGAGGTTAAATCACTTCGGGCAGGTCGAGCCAGCCTTGTCGATGGATACGCTTTTGTTGATGTTGGTGAAGTATGGCTAAAAGGGGTTCATATCCCTGAATATGACGAGGGTTCATGGACCAACCATGAACCTACAAGGGCTCGCAAACTGCTCTTAAATCGCAATGAAATCAACAAGATTACGAATAAGCTCAAGGAAAGTGGGCTTACTTTAATACCCCTAAGCCTCTATTTCCTAGATGGTAAAGCCAAGGTTGAAATTGGCGTTGCTCGAGGGCGTAAAAATTACGATAAACGACAAGCCCTGGCGGCAAAAGATGCCAAACGTGAGGTTGAGCGTGCTACTGGCAGGCGCAGCAAGGGAATTTCTGAATAAATCGCTGGTTTAGAGTGCCAGTTTCGGGGCATACTGTTCTGCATGAGCGAAGCACCACCTCACCTAACTATGCCCCAAGATTTCGGGCAGTTCCAAGCAACCCTTGGAAAATGGGAGTTTTCGGCACTCGCGCAGGTAGAAGCCCTTTCTAGAGATTACATTTCGGTTGCGCTTTCTAAACCCTGGGAACACCTAGCAGACAGTCTGGTGCTAGCCGCGAGTGAGCTAGTGGCCAATGCCGTTGTTCATGCTCGCACCCACATGGTCGTGATTCTTGAGCATTGGGAATTCATGTTGAAAATTGTTGTTGAAGATCAAAGTTGTTCGCCACCCATCCTGGCTAAGGAAAATCTCATGGCAGAGAACGGTCGGGGATTGCAAATTGTTGCATCGTTATCTGATGTCTGGGGTTATGAACTAACAACTGATGGCAAGTGCGTTTGGGCAGGGTTTAAGCACTGCGCATAAGTGAAATAGAAATAAAGTTTCCAAACCCACTTATTGCATACTCGCTGTAGCATTTTAAGTAGATGAAGATTCGTCTTTCATTATGTATTCCAATTCTTGACAGACGATGAAATCAGTTAAGCGCATAAGCCAGCAATTTAAGGAACACAGTGAATAATCTGCAAGGTGTATGGCGCGGATTCGCGAGTGATAACTATGCCGGAATCCACCCCAATGTTTTGTCAGCAATTGCCCAAGCAAATGTTGGCCATCAGGTTGCTTATGGTGATGACGCAGTAACTGCAATGCTTGGTGAAGTTATGCGTGAACACTTTGGTCCGCAGGCACAGGTATTCCCAGTATTTAATGGCACAGGTGCAAATGTTGTGAGCCTGCAGGCCATGTGTAAATCGTGGGAGTCGGTGATTTGCTCGTCAGATGCACACATTCATGCTGACGAAGGTGGTGCACCTGAAAAAGTTGCCGGTTTAAAACTTCACTTAGTCGATACTCCAGATGGACGATTAACTCCCGATACCGTCAGAACGCAGGCTTGGGGTTTTGGGGATGAACATCGCGCTCAGCCAAAGGTTGTCTCGCTGACGCAAGTAACTGAACTTGGAACGGTCTATCGCCCAGAAGATGTGGCTGCTCTGGTTGAGCAGGCTCATGCTTTGGGGATGTATGTTCACATGGATGGCGCGCGCATTGCCAACGCTGCTGCGCACCTGGGCATGCCTATGCGAGCTTTCACAAGCGATGTTGGCATAGACGCAGTGTCCCTAGGTGGAACTAAAAATGGTGCGATGGGTGCAGAAGCGGTAATAATTTTGAATCCTGAATTGGCTCCAGCAATTAAATTTGTTCGCAAATCTGGAATGCAACTAGCATCCAAGATGCGATTTATCTCCGCGCAACTCGTGGCGCTCTTTGAAGAGGACCTTTGGCTAAAGAATGCGCATCATTCAAATCAGATGGCGATGCGTCTATATGAGGCAGTGGCAAATATTGAAGGACTTGAAATTGAACGTCCACAGGCCAATTCTCTATTCCCAATTTTGCCAAATGAAGTTACGCAAAAATTGAAGGAACATTTTGCCTTCTATATCTGGAACCACATGACGGGTAAAGTCCGCTGGATGTGTTCGTGGGATACCACAACGCAAGATGTTGATGCGTTCGCTGAGGCGATCAAAGCAAGTTTTGCAAACCGATAATCTTGGGCAATGTCTTAAATCTGGCAGGCAGCAACAAACGCATTGAAGATTCGTTCTGAAATGATTTCATCATCACTGGCCTCAGGGTGCCATTGCACCCCGAGAGTGAATAGTGTGTTCGGATCTTCACAAACTTCTACCGTTCCATCTTGAGCCCACCCGCTTACCGTCAAATCTCCAGGAGAGTCCACTGCCTGATGATGATTTGAATTTACGCTGTGCTCGTCAACATCCAGGATGGTCCTAATTAGTGAACCTTCACTAAACCGTGCTTGATGAAGTGCAAATGTTCCAGAACTTGAATGATGGACAATCGGGCTCGCAGTCCCCGGTAGATGCTGATGCAAAGTTCCGCCATGTGCCACGGCCATAAGCTGCAATCCTCGACAAATCCCGAGGATTGGGATATTTTTTGTGCGAGCTGCTAGGTAGAGATTAATCTCACTCGTATCTCGCTCAAACCTTGGCTCACCTGTCGTGGCCAATGGTTTTGCCCCATAAAGTTCAGGATTGATGTCTGCTCCACCAGCCAAAACCAATCCATCGAGGCGTGCGATGGCTTCAGCAGAATGACCATTTGGCGGCAAAATCATCACAACGGCGCCTGCGGACTGTAACTTGGCAATGTAACTCCATTGCACCAAAGCAGCCAAAGCATCCCACGAACCCCACTTGGCAGGCTCCAAGTAGCAAGATAAGCCGACAACTGGTCTAGTCACCTTTTCATTAAAACACAAAATCCAGGCAGGAATAGGGCGTAAATCAATAAGGTTTCATATGTCACATCCCTGATTTACACTTAGGGCATAACTAAATAGTGGTGGTTACATACGTGACCCCAAAGATTCACAAATCTTGGGGGTGAACGGTTTCGACTTTGGTAGTCGAAATGATTGAAGCGAGCCGAGAATGTTGGTCATCTCGTAAACGTCCAGCAAAACCAATAAGTGCCAAATCAAACCGCACTGACTTCGCCCTAGCTGCATAAGCTAGCCTGAAGTCCGTTGGACCAGGGGCGTTCCCGCTCTGGATCCCAGCGTCATCTAGGGGACTTACCAAAGAACTGGGTTACGCGGTTCTGCGGAAAATCAAACAGTAACTGTGCCTGTCGACATCTTGTTTGCGTGAACGTCGGGGCAGAGAAAAGCTGCTGCAAACTGCGCTCGGAGAAGAATCAAATCTTCACCTAAGGACCCGGGTTCGATTCCCGGCACCTCCACCACAGCCCGAATCTAATGATTCGAGTGGATGCACGAAGTGCATCTGAATATGAAAACGGCTACGCGACATGCTTGCATGTCAGCGGAAGCCGTTTTTGTATTCAAAGGAAATCGAAGATTTCCAAACTCGAATCATTAGTGAGGGCGCCCTCAGAGGTTGACGCTCGCGCAGCGAGCGGAACACCTCCACACACACCTCCACACACACCTCCACGCACCTTCAACGCATTCGTGGCACACTAAAACCATGACCAACCCGCAGCAACCACCAACCGCGCCCAGGAATCAACAAGTCGGCTGGGTACTTTTCCCTTTGCGAGTATTTCTAGGTGTCACATTTATGTACGCAGGACTACTGAAGTTCATCAGCGCTGATTATCTAAATCCAGATTCACCAACCGGCGTCCTAAAACAGATGCAAGGTGCTGCGAGCGATAGCCCAATCAGCTTTATCCTCACTAGCGCGATTGAACACGCTTCGTTAGCCGGAATCGCGATTGCTGCTGGTGAATTGTTCGCTGGACTCGGCATCTTGTTTGGTATTTGGACTCGATTCGCCGCGGCGGGTGCTTTTGTTTTATCTCTTTCGTTCGTGCTCACAGTGGGTTGGGGGACTTACCCATACTTCTTTGGTCCAGACATCATATTCATGGCTGCAGTTCTACCCTTGATGATGGCTGGAGATGGTGGGTATCTTTCTGTTGAATCGTTAATTCGCAGGAGAGTAAAACAGGATTTAGGGATCAATGAAAGCTCAGTAAATCCGTTAGCAGTAGACAAGGCGATTGCCCGTCGCACACTAGTTCAATCAGGAGCAGCAGCGGGCGCACTTGGGGTGGCTGGCCTTGTGGCTGGTGTAATTGGTCGCAAGATGAACAATGCGAATCCCACAACAAATCCCACAACAAATCCGACGTTCTCACCGAGCGGTAAAAAGATTGCCAAAGTCTCGGATGTCCCGGTTGGCACCGCATTACAAGTCACTGATGCCACAGGGGGGCCTGCTTACTTGTTGCAACCCACGAGTGGAACTTTTCTTGCCTACAGTTCGATTTGCACACACCAAGGCTGCCTGGTGAGCTACGACCAGGCCGCAAACAACTTTGCGTGCCCTTGTCATGGCGCACAATTTGATTTGGCAAGCGGTAATGCGACTAGGGGTCCAGCAGTCACACCACTGACCAAGTACAACGTCGTTGTCAGAGGTCAAGATGTCTATTTGGTTTAACTGCTTGTGCGAGGTTGCCTGGTACTCTCGTAGGCTTTACCTATGCCCATAGAAGAGATTCGTCCCGAAGGCGGGATCCTTGTTGATGAGCGTTTGCTCGAACAAGTCGAAGCTGGCGATCACGAACGTTTTGCGCATTATGTTAAAAAGAACAAAATTGTAGAAAGCGCAGTATTGGGCGATCCAATTGAGGCGCTTTGTGGCAAAGTCTGGGTGCCTAGCCGCGATCCGGGTAAATTCCCGGTCTGCCCAGAGTGCAAAGAGATTTATGAAGGCTTACCTAAAGGCAAAAAGCCAGATAAAGAATAAGAGCAGGCACCTGCATACTGAGTAGTCAGCCGGCAGATATTTTTACCTTTACGGCCCGAGTTTCAATGAATGTTAGGCAGAATCTTTTGTCACTTACCCATGAAATAATGAAGTCATGAGTGTTTTCCCAAGTTCCGTTATGGAACCAGAGGTCATTACTGACCTGCCGTGGGTGACTCTTGTCTGGAATGATCCGATAAACCTGATGAACTATGTCACTTATGTATTTCAGACCTATTTTGGCTATGACAAAATCAAGGCTGAGAAGTTAATGCTAGATGTGCATAACTTAGGGCGAGCCACGGTCAACTCAGGAACTCGCGAAGAAATGGAACGCGATGTTGCCGCAATGCATTCTTATGGTTTGTGGGCTACAACTCAACGAGATGACAAGTAGTGTTTAAACGCAGTCTCTCCGGGCGAGTAAGCCTGATTCTGGATCAGAATGAACGACAACTCCTTAGAAATCTTTTTAATCAATCCTTGGAACTTCTTGAAAAAGATGACGTTCAACAGCATGACGATCCATTAATGCAGCTGATGAACATGGATGGCCCAACTGAAATCTCAAGTGATCAGGCACTAGCCCGACTATTTCCTGATGCGTATCACGATGATGATGAAGCCTCGGGCGATTTCAGGCGATATACAGAGCCGGATCTGCGCCGAGCCAAGTTGGAGAATGTGCGGGTAGTGCTAGATGTTCTTGATGATGACCAGCCAAAAGTGCAACTAACGCCAGCGCAGGTGCAAGCATGGCTTCTAGCGTTGAATGACTTGCGATTGATTCTGGGAACTCGAATTGGTATCGGCGAAGATAACGAAAATTTTGATTCGGTAGATGAATCAGATGATGAGGAAATTGCAGAAGATGCGAATCCTGGCCTCTATCTCTACGACTACTTAACTTACTTACAAGAAATGTTGATCCAAGCCATATAAAAAATGTGGGGGTGGCCTGCTGGCCACCCCCACATTTTTAGTCGTTATTAGACGTTTTCAGATGCAGCATATGCTGAATCATCTGCAGCACTCTTTAGCTTGGCTACCTTGTAGATAGTTAGACCGAAGAGACACTTAGCCAACACGTCAGCTACGGTGTAGCCAATCTGTCGACCAACGAATGCATCCGAACCGTCAATGCCAAGTACTGGCATTAGGTACGAAAGTGGGTAAACGCCCCATGTTGCGATTAGAAGTAGGCGTAGACGGCCGATTGTGGCCGATACTTCACCTGGTTGACGCTCTAGTGAACGAGTAAGTTCTACGAACAATACATACAAGATGTATAGGAACGGAATCGTTGAAAGTGCGCCCCAAAGCATTTTGGCGCCATTTTCCATTGCCATTTCGCCAGGGTAGCCAAGAATAATCATCAAGGCAGATGCTGGTACTAGTCGGCTAGTTAGGGACTTGCGCTCGCTCGCTGGAAGTGCCAATACTGCGACAGTTTCCAAAAGTAGCAATGGAACAGTTAGTAACCAGTCAACGTAGCGGTAGGCTTCGTTGAACTCAGCGCCGCCTTTTGCGGCTACGAAGGATTCGAAAATTCTCCAGTAGTGGTACATCGCAATAAGTGTTACTGTTCCGGAAATTACAATCGCCTGACGGTATTTTGGAAGTACACGTCCTTGACTGATGTATAAGAAAATAGTCGTGGCGAACATTGATGCAAAGCCAAGCGACAACACGTTATATACCGCGTCGTACTGATCAGCCGTCAAAGTAGTGACGTCAAACATGAATAAACCCCTTAGTTTTTTCAGGTTGCGGGTGCTACCTGATTCATGACATCTCCAACCCTTGCGTAATTTAAGGTTTTGGGCAACTTAAACACGGATTGCGCCCGATAACATTTAGATAACCTTATGAAGGAGAAATTGTGTTAAAGATTAGTCGGGAACTTGTTAATCGAATAGTTTCTCATTCACGCACTGATCATCCGGACGAAGCATGCGGTGTGATTGCAGGACCAGCAGGTAGCGACAATCCGCAAAGATTTATCCCGATGTTGAACGCAGCACGTTCAGCAACCTTCTACGAATTTGAATCTTCAGATTTGTTGAAGCTCTATCGCGAACTTGACGCTAATGACGAAGACCCAGTGATTATTTATCACTCACACACAGCAACCGAAGCGTATCCATCACGTACTGACATCAGTTATGCCTCAGAACCATTTGCGCATTATGTGCTGGTGTCTACTCGCGAGACTGGCAACGAAGAAGGACCATTTGAATTCAGGTCATACCGAATTGTTGATGGGGAAGTAACAGAAGAAGAAATCGAAATAATTTAGCCGGACGAGGCTAAGCCCAGAGTTGTCCATCCAAAGCCTCTTCGGCTTCATCGATAGTTCCTTCATACGCGCCAGTTGATAGATATTTCCAGCCACCATCGCAAACTATGAATACGATGTCCGCTGGCACACCTTCTTTGACTGCTTTATTAGCCATCCCGATTGCGGCGTGCAGGATTGCCCCCGTTGAGATACCGGCAAAGATGCCCTCTTTGTGAAGCAACTCACGCATTCGTAATACTGCCTCGCGAGGCCCTACTGAGTATCTGGTTGTTAGTACTGATGCATCGTAAAGTTCGGGAATAAATCCTTCATCTATATTGCGCAGTCCGTAAACCAACTCGCCGTAACGT
>VFKC01000046.1 GCA_009885745.1 Actinomycetota bacterium | reverse complement strand
GGTATTCCGCCATTTTCAACAGCCTGTGCAGCCTGAGGCGCAACAATAGAGACTGAGATCACTGCAAATACTGCGGTAAGAATGCCTACTGACTTGGACTTAATTGAATTCACTTATTTCTTCTCTCGCTTGGCACTGCTGCTTAATACACTCGGTAAGCACTGAATTGTTACTTTCACACTAGGCACCAACATTCCCAATTCCCTAATGGCTAAGCGGTTTTACAGGATTTCGTTACCATTTCGTGTCATTTGAAAAACCGTTGCCCAATTGGCCATGAACCTACCGAGGTTTTCCCTTCTCCCCCGATAGAATTGACGAAAATTAGCCTCACTCTTCATGTTTTGGTGCATCTAGGTATCCGCACCTCTAACATGTCGATTATTTATGGGAGTTACCTTGTCGGCGACTAAGAAGTTACTCGTTAACCGCATCACACGACCGGTTCTATCCAAAACATATAAATTACTTGGTCGTGCCATAGAAAAAAAGACATCCCCGGGAGAAAGTAACTTCCGTGCGATGGTTTTGCGTGAGCGTGAGCGTGTTCGTGAACTTCGTGAAGATCGCAGCATCATGATGAAGCAACTAGATCAGGCCAAGTCTGGCGAGTTGCTCCTTGATTTAGTCAACACTGGCATGGATTTTGACCGTGCAATCGTGCAATTTGTCCGTGAGTGCCACGCTTATGGCAACCGAATGAAAGCCCGTTCATTTACCCATTCGCTGATGGAAAATGACAAGTATTCAGCTCTTGGGCACATTGGATTCGGCGTTTTTCTAGTGAATGAAGAGCTGTACGAATCTGCACACTCTTACTTCTTGCGGGCGGGCGCTACCCTTTCAAAGGACCTTTGTCCAGTTGAATACTATTTAGCCTTTTTTGCCGCCGATCAAATAAAAGCCGGGGAAGATCTGGCAAATTACCTAGACGGTAACCGCGAGAAAATTTCCAGAGAGGCTTATCTTGATCTAATCAAGGCGCTTGTTAAGTACATGAAGGTCGATGCGGTTGTCACCGAGTTGCCTCACATCCAAAAGCTTGAGGGCATTTCGACCGAACTTGATGATGCTGGAACTCAGCTCGTGCAATGGCTTGCCACCCACACCTCGAACATTGAAGTACTAGCCGAACCGCTTGCTACCGGTGAAATCAGTCTGGCTGTGATGGATTACAAACTCCTTGATCGCAGCCGCACTTCTTCAAATCGCGGAGACTACGTACAAACGCTTGCCGCTCTTTCCAATATTTGTCGTTTTACTGACGTGGAATTTGTTGGCGATTCTGAACTCTCAAACCTACTTACCGACCTAAAGTCAGACATTAAACCTGAACGCAAAATCTCAGGTGTAGCAGCAAAAGTTCGTCCGGTTGCTTTGGATCGCGACTACGCATCAGGTCGCAACTACCCAGCGAACACTTGGCTTGTGTGTAATGGCTGGTTCATGCATACAAACTTCCGCGGAGAAATGGACTTCCCGTTTCCAGAAGAGGTAAACCCAATATTCTTGTCATTCCATGTAAATAATCCAGATGTCTTAACTCATGAAGTCGCCGAAAACTTAAAGAAATACGAACCAATTGGTTGCCGGGATTGGACAACTGTTTACCGCTTGCACGATTACGGCGTTGAAGCATTTTTCTCCGGCTGTCTCACCACCACAGTAGGTCAGGTGTTGCCAAGTGCTGATGCCGACAGCAAGAAGATGCTAGCTGTCGTTGAAACTCAGTACATTCCAGAGAAGTACAAAGGCTGGAAGGTAGAAGAATTCTGCCAGGTTGGCGATTACGTCCGCGATTTCTCACTCGTTGAAGGCATCAAAGATGCCAAAGACATGTTGGAACTTTACGCACCTTTCACGAAGGTGACCACATCACGTTTACATTGCTACTTACCATGTCGCTCAATGGGCCTTGAGGTCGAATTCAAACCTCGTAATTTCTCAGATGTTCGCTTTGAAGGTTTACTAGACCTCGATGCAATTGCTTTCAATAAAATTCGCAATGGAATCGAATACAAACTTGAAAAGATGCTTGGTGCAATTTTTGCTGGCCAAAATCGCGATGAAGTTATGTCGCTTTGGAAGTCGCTGTGCGCAACCGAAGTTGCATTTGCAGAAAACTACCGCACAACATTCCCTGCTGCGCCAGGCAGTTCAGTTGATGTCTCACAAGTACTCCAGGACATAAAGCATCAGGTAGTTTCCTTTCCATCTGCTTCAGGTCGGGTGAACTCCACCAAATTGGCTTTCGCCCTTGACCAAAACCTCAAGGATCAGTTGGCCATCGTATTGCAGTCCATTGTGGACAACATGAAAGAACCAGCAGATGTGCATGTGCTTTGTCGAGGACTTGACCAGGCCTACTACCAGCAACTACATGACTTCTTCCCAGAGTTCAATTTCTTCTTCTACAACTTTGACTTAATCGATTACGGTGACAACCTGCGCATGCTTTCGCATACAACAGTGTCCACAATGGATCGTCTCTTCCTGCCAGAACTTTTGGCAGATATAGATAAGGTTTTGTACTTGGATGTCGACATCTTGGTACGCGCGGACATAACCGAACTGTTCAATCTTGAACTAGGAGACAACGTCCTGGCTGGCAAGCGCACCAAGTTGAAGACTTGGCGCAACCTAGTTCGCTTAATCACTCGCGCCTCACTTCATTTGACGCCACAAAACGCTTGGGAGCTTCGTCGCCGCTTGCATGCAACGGTCGACATGACTCGAGGAACATTTAACGCCGGAGTCCTACTTCTGAACCTCAGATTGATGCGCGCTGAAGAGTTCACTGCTAACCACCTCTATCTCATTGAGTTCTGTGCTTTCAATGATCAAGATGCGCTAAATGTCTACGGTGGCGCGCGAGTTCTTGAATTAGATGCTGCCTGGAACCACGTTCCTAACCAGGACGAATGCGAAGAACCAAAGATTATTCACTGGGCTGGGCCGAATAAGCCGTGGAAGAAAATGTATGTCTGGGGAGTTCCGCAGTACAACGCAATCAGAGATCGACTTTTCCCACAATAATTACCTACTAAAAAGTGCCATATCCATACATTTGGGTATGGCACTTTTTGTACCTATTTTTTATTCCTAATTGCGCAGACTATTGTCAGACTATGCGACAGAAAATTCAAATCACATGCGTTGTCGCAAGTTTTCTAATCATTCTCACGGGTTGTGCAGATTCATTCGAAAGTATGCCTACTGGATCTACCAATACCCAAGGCGCAACCAAACCTGGGGTAATCACAGTTCCGCTCAAGGATCGTGAAGCAATAGGTCCACTATCTGGCACAACCTTAACCGGCACGAAATATGTTTTAGCAAGAAATTCAAAGTTGACTGTGATCAATGTCTGGGCATCTTGGTGCACTAATTGCCGCCTCGAATGGAAAGACTTACAACTGGCGGCAAAGAAATACCCTGAAGTGCAATTCCTAGGCCTGAACACTTCAGATAAAAAATCCTCAGCGCTAGCATTTGTGCAAAAGTATGGCGACAATTACCCGCATATCTTTGATCCAGATCTTTTCACTTTTGGCTCAATGCGTGGGGTAAATTCTGCTGCGCTCCCAATGACCGTAATCCTAGATAACGAGCAAAAAGTAGCAGCAAAAATCCTAGGGAAAGTAAATTTCACCGAGCTCTCAGATGTGTTGGACAGCCTAAAGGCATCAAAATAGTGCCATCAGTGCGATTGTCAATCTAGCATTGGCGTCTTAGATGACTAATCTGTGAGTACTTACCTCGAGCAGACTTAGCGTATTCTTGAACAGTGCCGCAAGTCATGGCACAACGACCGCTGATTGGGGGGCAAATGGGACTGATAGAAGCGTCAACATTCTGGACAGCTATTCTGCTTTGCCTCACCTGTGTAATAGGCACCATTAGGATTTGGCCCAAACTCTCTGCCAACTCAATTCCTAAAATATTGAGTCGCTTTCTCTGTCTACTTTTATGTCAGATATCACTCTTACTTTGTGTGCTTTTGGGCATTAATAATCACTTCAATTTCTACGTCACTTGGAATGAGCTATTCGGTATCGGCCCAGAGCAAACTGAAACACAAATAACTGGCTGGCCTGGATCTTCGGCTTCAATAAATACTCCTAAGGCTGGAGTTCTCAGAGATCTGTATTCGATTGATGATTCTGGTCAACTTTGGACTGCTCGGGTGACCGGGCCAAATTCGAGACTACGGAATCTTTTTTATGTTCATGTGCCCGATGAATATCTCCTGCCAGCCAATGCGAATGTCTCTTACCCCGTCATTGTGTTGATTAGCGGATACCCAGGAAAAACCTTTTCTTGGATTTCATACATGAAAATTCTTGATGTACAGCGCCAAGCAATACGTGCTGGGGCAGAACCTGCAATTCTAGTTATCCCTGAAGTTAATATCTGGGGTCGAGATTTGGAATGCCAAGATTTACCTAAGCAACCAAAAATTGGACAGTTTTTGACCCAGGATCTGCCAGTCCTTGTGAAAAATACTTGGCGAGCTCGTACATCTCCAAATGCCTGGGGAGTTGCGGGGGTTAGTTCTGGTGGCTTCTGCGCACATTCATTAACTACAAGATTTCCTAATGTGTTCCACGCTGGAGCATCGATTTCTGGCGATGTCGTGCCGACTGGAAAATACTTTGACAAGATGCCATACGGGACGAAGCCTGGCACGGTTTTGCCCGCCTTAGCTTTGGCTCCAGATGTTGCACTCCTAGCAACTTCTTCAAAGGCAGATAAGTTGTCCTATCCGCCCTTGAAGAAACTAATGGCTGCGTACCGCGCGCCAACCACATTGACTACCAGCGTTTCACAAACTGGTGGGCACAACTTCAACACTTGGTCCAAGCAGTTCCCACTAATGTTTTCATGGTTTAGTGCAGTACTTTATGGACCAACCAATTAGTTTTATTTATAGACGATGTTTTCAAGATTTACTGTTGGATTTTGGCACTTAGGTAATCGGATTCATAGAAGTCAATAACTTGACCGCTTTCATTTCACAAACCACAAGTAGCGACTGAGTGCACTCTATGGCAGATATGTGACTGCGCCGTATCCATCGACCTTGGTATATCGAATCCAGTCAATCTTCAATGAGTCGCTCTGAAGCCCCGCATCGATGACCCCACCCATGTTTCCACCCATAGCCACATTGGCAATTACATAGAATTTCGGTGACTTTCCATCATTCTCACCAAAAGGCCACGGTCCGCTTCCAACTCGAGATCGGTTTACTGTGAAGTAGCTAACCCCATCAATGCGCCATTCAATAGAAGTCGGTGTCCACATGATGCCGAAGTTATGAAAACCATCAGATAACTTGTAATTAAAGGTTTTAGTTGTACCTATCGGACTATTGCCACCCCAGATAGAACCTGGTCGATGAATTGTCATCC
>VFKC01000085.1 GCA_009885745.1 Actinomycetota bacterium | reverse complement strand
TTCGGCGGACCGGAACTTTAGGTCGCAGGATTTCCATTAGGTGCCAGGCGATTGCTTCACCCTCGCGGTCCTCATCAGTCGCCAGTAAAAGTTCGTCAGCATCAGCAAGCTTTCGCTTGAGTTCGGCAACTTTATCTTTTTTCTTAGAACTGACTACGTAATAAGCGGCAAAATCATCTTCGACATTGATTGCCATGCGGCCCCAGGGCTGCTTCTTAATCTCGGCCGGCACATCAACAGCGCGCTCGGGTAGGTCGCGAACGTGACCAACACTGGCTTCGACTTCGTATCCGGCACCGAGGTACTTCTGGATCGTTTTGGCCTTCGCTGGGGATTCAACAATTACTAAACGTTTTACTGTAGACATCGTCTTATCCTCTCTTCTAAGCGCTTTGACCTATATATACAAAATTTGGTTTCTTTCCCAACGAACTATGCAGGTACACCCCTATTGCTTGTCAAATGCCAGCAAAATGTTGAGCGTGTCGTAGTTGGCTTACCAAGTCGGAAAAAGGCATAAAAATAGCGGTTTTTGCGCCATTAGCTGGGCAAAAACCGCTATTTTCGGATTCTTAGTTAGCCATGACCTCTTGGGCTACCGCAATTGGGCGGCGCTTGGAAATCATCACTGAAATGACAATGACCGCGACCGCAATTAGGGCCACACTCAAGCGCAGAGCGGTCTGGTTCTCAAGAGCCATTGAGACAACTGCTGGGGCGATAAGCAGGGCGACAAGGTTCATTACCTTGATCAATGGGTTGATAGCGGGACCGGCAGTGTCCTTGAAAGGATCGCCGACTGTGTCGCCGATGATTGTGGCTTCGTGCGCAAGAGATCCCTTGCCGCCAAAGTGACCATCTTCAACAAATTTCTTGGCGTTATCCCATGCTCCACCTGAGTTGGAGAGGAAAACAGCCATCAGGGTTCCAGTGGCAATTGTGCCAGCAAGGAATGAGCCAAGTGCGCCGATACCAAGACCGAAACCAACGGCGATTGGAGTAAGTACAGCTAGAAGCCCTGGGGTGACTAATTCGCGGAGTGAATCGCGAGTAACGATGTCGACTACCTTGCCGTACTCGGGAAGTTCGGTGCCTTCCATGATGCCCGGGTGATCGCGGAATTGACGACGCACTTCAAAGATCACCGCGCCTGCCGCGCGCGAAACTGCGTTGATTGCAAGACCGCTAAAGAGGAACACAACCGAGGCGCCAATGAGCAAGCCCACTAGGTTCTTCGGATTCGCCACATCTAGTACGCCTCGGAATTCTGAGGTCGGGTCAGTGATAGTGCCAACGGCCTTTGCTGCGGCTTCGGTAACAGCGTCGCGGAATGAACCGAACAATGCGGTGGCGGCCAAGACTGCAGTCGCAATTGCAATGCCCTTGGTGATCGCCTTTGTAGTGTTACCTACTGCATCAAGACTGGTGAGAACTTGTGCGCCTTCTGGCGTGACATCCTTGGACATTTCCGCGATGCCCTGAGCATTGTCAGAAACGGGTCCGAAAGTGTCCATCGAAACGATGACGCCAACAGTTGTTAGCAGGCCTGTACCGGCCAAAGCGATAGCGAAAAGACCAAGCACTGTTGAACCAGCACCAAGTGTGTAAGCGCCAAGTACAGCGGCTGAAATAAGCATCGCGGAATAAACAGCAGATTCAAGGCCAAGTGAAACACCAGCCAAGATGACTGTGGCTGGACCTGTTAGTGAGGACTGGGCAACATCGTCCACTGGCTTGCGGTTAGTTTCCGTGAAGTAACCCGTAAGTTTTTGGATTGAGGCGGCAAGTGCGATACCGATTAGTACGGCGCCAATGGCCAAGAAGCGTGGGTTAAGTGAAACGCCACCAGCAACTCCAAAGGAATAGTCGCGCACATTGCTTAGACCAGCCAAAGTGTCTGGCAAGAATTTAAATGCTGCGATTGAAACTAGAACAGCTGAGATTGCAGCAGAGATAAAGAAGCCACGGTTAATAGCACTCATACCTGAACGATCATTGGCACGAGGCGAAACAGCGAAGATACCGATAACTGCAGTGATAACACCGATGGCTGGAACAACCAATGGGAACACTAAGCCGATGTCACCAAAGGCTGCCTTACCCAAAATAAGTGCGGCAACAAGTGTTACTGCGTAAGACTCGAATAGATCCGCGGCCATACCAGCACAGTCGCCAACATTGTCGCCGACATTGTCTGCGATTGTGGCAGCGTTACGGGGATCATCTTCGGGGATGCCTTGTTCGACCTTGCCAACAAGGTCGGCGCCGACATCAGCAGCCTTAGTAAAGATGCCACCGCCAACACGCATGAACATCGCAACAAGTGCGGCACCAAAGCCGAAACCTTCAAGAACGTGAGGAGCATTTCCTTGGTAGGCCAACACCACAATTGCGGCACCAAACAGGCCAAGGCCGACGGTGAACATTCCCGCAACACCACCAGTGCGGAATGCAATACGCATTGCACCTTGTTCGCCAGTTGTATTTGCCGCAGCAGCTACGCGGACGTTTCCGCGAACGGCTAACCACATACCCATGTAGCCAGTGACTGCGGAGAAGATTGCGCCAACAAGGAAGAATGCCGAACGGCCAATGCGCTCAGACTGTGAATCAGCAGGAAGCGCAAACAGCAAGAAGAAAACAAGCACAGCGAAAATGCTCAGTGTGCGGAACTGGCGG
>VFKC01000047.1 GCA_009885745.1 Actinomycetota bacterium | reverse complement strand
ATTTCATCAACCGCCGGTAATGTCGGAGCCAGGCAAAGCGGACTTGTTTTTTGGGCCTTCATTCTGTTTGCCCTAGTTGGAGCACCAATAGTTGAAGAACTAGCATTCCGCGGGATGCTTTATGGGGCGTTATGTAAGTCCCAAATAGCGCCTTTTATGTCGGTGGTTATAAGTGCAGGAATATTTTCGCTCTATCATCTAGAGCCTGGCCGAATCTTCGTATTATTTGTCATCGGCATAGTCCTTGGCGAGGTACGTCGAAGGTCCGGGAGTACTTATGCGTCAATGATCGCGCATGCCGTTAACAATGCCCCGGGCATAATCGGCTTAGTTCTAACGCATTATTCCTTGATGAGCCGTTGAATCTATCCAATAGACTTAGCCAAGTGAGTGCACCCAGAGTTGGAATCGTTGGCGGTGGTCAACTGGCCAGAATGATGCAGCCAGCCGCAATCAACCTGGGAATTCAATTAAGAGTTCTAGCGCATTCCATGACCGAGAGTGCTGCTCAAGTAATCCCTGACACGGTCATCGGAAGCCATGATGACTTTGCTGCACTTCTTGCGTTCGCAGATGGATGCGATGTAATCACTTTTGATCATGAACATGTGCCATCTGAGCACTTGATTAAATTGCAAAATGCTGGGATCACCGTGCGACCCGATCCCAGCGCGCTTAATTTTGCGCAAGACAAACTTGCAATGCGAAAAGTTTTAGCCGATGCCGGTATCTCGTGTCCAGCCTGGCAAGAGATAACCATGATTGATCAGTTAGAGACTTTTGGCGATCAGGTTGGTTGGCCGTTAATCCTGAAAACTGCTCGTGGCGGTTATGACGGCAAGGGTGTGTGGCTGGTTTCTGATTTCGCGCAGGCCCAACAAATATTTAGTGAAATTACGAAACTTGGAATAGCCGTTCTTGCTGAGCAATGTGTTCCATTTGTCCGCGAGCTTGCTGCTCAAGTAGCACGCAGTCCGCATGGACAATGTGTTGCCTACCCAATTGTGCAATCGACTCAGACAGACGGGATTTGCACGGAAGTAATTGCGCCATGTCCAGGTCTATCGCCAGAACGAGCAGCGCAAGCACAAGAAATCGCAATTCGAATTGCTGATCTCTTAGGTGTAACTGGCATGTTGGCAGTTGAGCTTTTTGATACGGGATCGCAAATGCTTGTCAACGAACTCGCCATGCGCCCCCATAATTCTGGGCATTGGTCGATGGACGGTTCAGTGACTAGCCAATTTGAAAATCACCTTCGGGCAGTTTTAGATTGGCCTCTCGGTTCGCCGGCCATGACGTCTCCCGTCACAGTTATGGTTAATCTGCTTGGTCAAGATGTCGATGATTTGCAAGGGGCATTCCGTCATGTGATGGCACGAGATCCTGGCATTAAGGTTCATCTATACGGCAAAGACGTAAAACCCGGTCGCAAGATTGGCCACGTCAATGCCGTGGGTTCCAACATTGACGATCTGCGTCAACGAGCACAGCACGCAGCTGACTATCTCACAGGAGTAATCAATGAGTAATTCCGCAGTCGTTGGGATCATCATGGGAAGCGATTCAGATTGGCCGACTATGCAGGCCGCCGCTGAAGTTCTCGGTGAACTTGGCATTGAAGTCGGACCAGCCGTAGTCTCAGCGCATCGCATGCCCGAAGATATGGTGACTTATGCCAAGGAAGCGATAGATACTGGCCTTCGGGTAATCATCGCTGGTGCTGGTGGCGCTGCGCATCTGCCCGGCATGGTTGCTTCAATCACAACTTTGCCTGTAGTTGGTGTACCAGTTCCGCTATCAAATCTTGAGGGTCTTGATTCGTTGCTTTCTATTGTGCAAATGCCTGCAGGTGTTCCAGTTGCAACGGTTGGAATTGGTAATGCTCGAAACGCTGGGCTGCTTGCTGCTCGAATAATCGCCAGCGGAACTGATGAGTTAGCACAAACTGTTCGCGCAAAATTAATTGATTTTCAGGTGGAACTTCGCCAGAGTGCGATAGATAAAGGCGATGCGCTTACTGAACGCTTGAAGAACCAGGTTTCCCAAGGTAAGTAACGTGCCAACCAGCATCCTGCCAGGTTGTTAAATCAAGAACATTGCGGCCGTCTAGAACGATGGCAGACTTTACCAGCGATTTAATTTGAGCTGGATTTAATTCGCGGTATTGCTTCCATTCGGTTAAATGTAAAACAATATCAGCGTCAGTTAATGCTTCGGCTACATCGTTAGCGGTCGCTAAGTGTGGGTAACGCACTCGGACATTCGCCAGTGCTTCCGGATCATGCACAACGACATTAGCGCCACGCTCATCAAGGATGCCCGCAATAGAAAGCGCAGGTGAATCGCGAATATCATCGCTATCCGGTTTGAATGCGGCGCCGAGTACTGCAATTTTTTTGCCTTCAAAACTGCCGCCAAGAAGTTCTTGCGTCAAATCAACAACCTGAGAACGTCGTGACAAGTTGATTTGATCGACAGCCCGCAGGAAATCAAAACGATCTGCTACACCGAGTTCACCGGCGCGAGCTTGTAACGCGCGGATGTCCTTGGGCAAGCAACCGCCACCAAATCCAACGCCAGCATTTAAGAATCGACGGCCAATTCGCGTGTCGTGACCAATTGCATCAGCCAACACTGTGACATTAGCGCCGGCAACATCGCAAAGGTCAGCAAAAGCGTTGATGAAAGAAATCTTGGTCGCTAGGAATGCATTTGCTGCGACCTTTACCAATTCAGCAGTTGGGTAGTCGGTTACAACTAGGGGAGTTCCTTCAGCCAATGGGGCTGCATAGACATCCTCTAAAGTTTTTACATCGCTTTGATGTGCTACCCCAAGGACTATTCGGTCGGGATGCAAAGTGTCTTTAACCGCAAAACCTTCGCGCAGAAATTCAGGATTCCAAACTAAGTGAGCATCATTACCAACAGAGGAATTCGCCACTAATGTGTCGGCCACCCATTGAGCAGTTCCCACGGGGACTGTGGATTTGCCAACAACTAAGGTCGGGCGTGTGATGTGCTCGGCAAGTGACTCAATAGCGCTGCGCACTTGGGTGAGATCAGCCGCTTCAGAATATGCAGATTGTGGTGTTCCCACGCAAACAAAATGCACGTCTGCCTGATCCGCTACATCTTTCATAGAGTCAGTAAATTTCAATCGACCAGTTGCGATTTGTTCAATCAGGATTGGCTCTAGGCCTGGTTCGTGAAATGGCACATGCCCTTTTGCGAGACTCTCAAGTTTATTTTTATCAATATCGAAGGCAATAACGTTATGACCCAGACTTGCCATGCAAGCTGCGTGCGTTAAGCCAAGATATCCCGTACCGATAACAGAGAGGTTTGTCATGCCTAACATTCTAATGGGGCTGGAGTAAGGTGTAGAAATGCTGAGTTGGCCCAAGGTTGCAGTGGTAATGCCTGTGCTGAACGAACAAGATCACCTGCAATCTGCTGTGGCATCAATTTTGGCGCAGGACTATCCGATTGACTTCAAAGTTGTTCTCGCGATTGGCCCATCAACTGATCGCACTCGAGAAGTGGCTGATGAAATTGTTCGGGACAACCCGAGAGTCTCAATCGTCGCAAATCCAACTGGCAGAACACCTGATGCTCTGAACGCCGCAATTGCTGCGACAACCGAACAGGTGATCGTCCGGGTCGATGCGCATAGTGAACTCTCCCCGGGATACATCAAGTGCGCAGTCGAAACACTTTTAGAAACTGAGGCAGATAATGTTGGCGGAGTTATGGGCGCGAAAGGCTCAACTCCATTTCAACGCGCCGTCGCAACTGCCATGACAAGTTCGCTGGGGGTTGGCTCTTCTTCATTCCATGTTGGCGGTAAGCCAGGTCCAGCAGAAACTGTTTATCTTGGGGTATTCCAACGAAGCGCACTGGAACGTGTGGGTGGATATGACCCAGCATTCACCCGGGCTCAGGATTGGGAAATGAATTTTCGCATCAGATCAACTGGTGGATTGATTTGGTTTAATCCAAATTTGCATGTCACATATCATCCGCGCAGTTCATTGCGCGCTTTGGCGAAACAATATTTTGACTATGGATCTTGGCGTCATGAATTGATGCGCACACATCCAGAAACAACTAAGGGTAGTTCGGCACTTCGCTATTTTGCGCCACCGGTTGCCCTACTTGGAGTTTTATCGGGTTCGGCATTTTTTGCTATGGGCATTGTGCGCGATTCCGCATTGTTTATGAGTGCTGGGCTAGCACCGATGGGCTATTTGGGCTTGACCCTAATCTCATCTATCTCGTTAGCAAAGCGAGCAAAGTTCGGAACATTTTGGTTGCCACTTGTGTTAGCAACTATGCAAATGTCTTGGGGCGCAGGATTCCTCTTAAGTCGTTCCAAGAAGATTAAGACTTAGTTCGA
Source organism: Actinomycetota bacterium (assembly GCA_009885745.1). Lineage (GTDB taxonomy): Bacteria > Actinomycetota > Actinomycetes > S36-B12 > UBA5976 > UBA5976. The sequence goes on along the minus strand of VFKC01000047.1, from coordinate 26,773 downwards.
TTATTTCCATTGCTGCAGATTGAGTCGCCGGCAGAAATGACGTTGGTATCATTTCCCTCGCCGTTGATTGGGCCATTGTTACTGTCAACAGGAACTTTACGTGCGTTAGTCCAATCTTTACCAAGCACAATTACCACAGCGCGGTCAAGTGACTTATCTTCAACCAGCTCTTTAGTCCTAGCCGAGTAGGCAGCAGTTTTTGCGCTCTCCGAGTAGTTAGTGTTGTAGCGGATCTTGGTCTTTGGTATCACCTTGGAAACACTGGTGACGTTGTCGATGATGAATCCGCGTTCACGCAAACTATTTGATGCCTTATAACCAAGGCCATCGACCCCTGATGCATTTACAACTTCTACATGGACATCACCTGGGGGAGTTACCAGTGATGTGGTTGGTGACACAGAAGGAGTTGGGGTTGGACTTGTACCTGTACTTGTGCTCGCACTTGGCTTCGGCGTCGGCTTAGTCACAGGTGGCCACGGCTTATCTTTCTTTATCGCAGCCCACATCTGTTTAGCCTCGGGTAACCAGCCGACATTGCCATTTTCGATGTACTTGTTCGGTACGGTTACGAACTTGATTTGAGACAGTGGCATACTGCTGATTGAAAGCGCGAATTCCTGCCATTGTGAAATCTTTGAAAAATCTTTGCTTGTCGTCAATGACGAGGTAACCGCCGCCAATACTCGGTAAAGACGAACAGGATTTTTTGCTAGTCCCTTTTGCTTCATACTTTTCACCATCGATGAAACAAATTCTTGCTGGCGTTGGATTCGCCCGATGTCACTACCGTCACCCAGAGCATCACGAGCTCGAACCCATTGAAGTGCCTGTTGACCATCGATAGTGGTTATCCCTGCTGGAAGATTAAGACCTGAGCCACCGATGCCCTTGATGTATGGGTCATAGACCGGAGTAGTTAAACAAACATCAACTCCGCCAACAGCATCCACCACCTTTTTAAAGGCGTTGAAGTCCATCACCACAAATCGATCTACTCGAACTCCAGTGATTGCCTCAATCGTTTTGATTGTGCAAACTGGTCCGCCGAAAGCAAATGCCGCATTAAATTTTGTTGCCCAAGGTCCGATAGATCCGCCATTGGAAGTCTTGCAATTTGGGATAGTCACAAAAGAATCTCTCGGGATTGATACCGCAATAGCCGATCGTCGCCCCTCGTAAATGTGCACTAGGAGTGTTGTATCTGATCGCGCCCCGGACACAAACCCGTATCCACTATTGCCTGAGCCTGACCGAACATCTGATCCCATGATCAAAATGTTTGTAGCTGAGGTATCCGTCTGGACTACAGGTGCGGGCCGATTCTTTTCATCTAAATCAGAGGTGTCGATTATGCCAATGTTTTTACCAAGACCGTTAAGTGCATAAACTGCGCCACCACTGATGGCGGTAGCAATCAGAATCAGCGCTGAAGATGCGCCGATGACTTTACGCATCCAAGGGTGTTCAGACTTTCTAGCCGAAGAAGTTCGATGCCTACCTTGAACGGCCAAACTGATCGACTCCTTGGTAGGACTGAGAATTTAAACAAAGCTAAGTGCTGTACCCGATCGTACTTTATGTGGTGAAATTTCGGAATTTGAAGAATTCGCAAAGGTTGGCAATGTTCCCATTGAATTAGGCGTTTCTAAGCCTTGTTTTCTCAAGTTTCGCAGGTAGATTCGTCAATATGCTTCCCCGCAGAAAGTACTTCCGTGCCTTGGTTTCCTTGTGCGCGGTTTTTTCATGTTTGCTAGGAATTACATCATTTCCCGCTCAGGCAATTTCCCAATTGGTTCCAGAGGTTTCGGTCCAGAGTCTGTCGCCACAAAATACAGTTTCCAGTCAACTTGTAGATGGCAGCACGAGAACTGTCTTGCTAGCAGCTCAAACTACAAAGACATTCTCCCTACTGGGTGTGACCTGGTCCGGCGTATTTCCAGAGTCAACTTATTTTCAAGTGAGAACTCGTAGTAACAACATTTGGTCTAACTGGGAACGACTCAATTACAGCGATGATCATGGGGTTGATCCGAATTCACCGGAAAGTGATGGCGTGAGATTTGGCGTTGATCCATTACTCGTGACAGCCGCTGATGGTGTTGAGTGGATAATGCGAAACCCCAATGGACAAATGCCAAGTGATCTGCGTCTTGATCTAGTAAATTCTCCAGTAACTTCCGCAGACCGAAAACTAGCTGTTCGTCGAACGGTTTCGGCTCAGGTAGCGAGCACAGTAACCTCACCGCAGGGCGCTGTTGTTTCTCGCCCAGAAATTGTCAGCCGCAGTCAATGGGGAGCTGACGAATCAAAGCGTGACAAAACCCCGCGCATGGGTACCAAACTTATCGCCGGATTCATTCATCACACCGCTACCACCAGTAACTACACAGCTGAACAGGCCCCAGGCCAAATTAGAAATCTCTACGCATACTTCACGCAAAGCCTTAAGTATGCGGACATGGGATATAACTTTTTAGTAGATAAGTACGGAACAATATATGAAGGTCGCGCAGGTTGTGTGCGTGGCTCATCTGCAATTTGTGATGGTCCTAGTTTGCCAGTTCAAGGTGCACACACTGCGGGCATGAACGAAGACACTTTTGCAGTTTCGGCGGTGGGAAATTTTGACACCGTGAAACCAACAAAAGCTAGCGCCGCGATTATGGTCGAGTCAATCTCGCAGTTGTTGGCTTGGAAACTTGCGCCCTATGGTTTAGATCCAAATGCCACAGCGCAGATTCCATCCACAGATGACTCGGGTAAATCTCGCTATTCGTATGGGCAGATTGCTTCCACCCCGGTTATCTCTGCACATCAGGATGTGGGTTTAACTGTCTGTCCTGGTCGATATCTATTCCCATATATTCCGGAAATAAAAAATCGAGCAAGCTATTCGCTTCGACCAGTGTTACAAGATTTATCTGTGTCACCTGGTTTAGTTGATGGTGACCTTGTGAATCAAATCACCATTTCCGCAGTGGTTCCGGCAAATGCATCGTGGAGCGTTGATGTACTTAACAATTCCGATGGCTCTCTAGTTTCCGCTGCGACTGGGACTCAGGGTGCAACTGGAAGAGTTTCTTATCTTTGGGATTTACACAACATAGATGGCGAACATGTAGCGCCCGGACAATATTCAGTCATAGTTGGCGCCACTGTGAACGATGAGGTTTTGGCCAGCGCGACCAAAGGTGTAGTTGTTGCTCGCAAACCTTCTAAGGTTTCGAAAATCTCATTTAAGAAAATTGATAAGTGGCATACCGAAGTATCTTGGACCTCAGGTTTAGCCGACGTATTGCCCGCAAATAGTTTCCAAATTCGTTCATCAAAGGACCGCGGTAAAACTTGGACATCCTGGAGCGATAGTGGTTCAAAGACCAGCTTTATCGCAAAGCGCTGGAAGCGTAAACAGGGATATCTTGTTGAGATTATTGCGATGAATCAACTCGGACAATCAAAGCCTGCTCGGCTAGGGTACTTCGTTCGATGAGTCCTTTATGGGACGAGTATTTGAAGTGTGCAAAAACGCGAGGTCCAGAGCCGATTGTCACTTGGATTGGTGAAGCAGGTCGCATCGAATTATCAGTGACCACATTTATGAATGCAGTTAGTAAAGCAGCAAACTTCCTGATCGAGGGTTTGATGCTGGACGAGAATTCAACAATAAGAATTGATTTGGGAAATCATTGGCAGTCACCAGTTTGGTCATCGGCCGCACTAGTTGCTGGCGTTGGTCTTACCGATCAAGAAACTGCGACCGTGACATTTGCTCCGAAACTTAGATGTGTGAATTGGGCTGGTCCTGCTGAAGCACTCGTGATTGTGAGCCAAGACCCTTTCGGCATGCCCGACAAGGATGTTTCTGAAAGTTTTGTGAATGCTTCTGCTGAAGTACGAATGTTTGGCGATTATTTCGCGCCAGCAGAAAGTCCAGACCCGATGTCCGCGGCAATCACAACAGCAACGGAAATCGTGCCATTTTCGCAAGTTTGGTCAGAGTCAAAATTGCTGGCAGAACGCGCTTCCTTAGATTTCGGTGCTCGGTATCTAATCAAGGGCGATGGCAATTTAAAAACAACTGTCTTGTTGCAGACTTTGATCCCGATAATTAACAAGTCTTCCGTTGTTCTTTATGACTTGCATTCACAAGGCGAACTTGATGTTGTCTTAGAAACTGAGAAAGTGACAAAGGCAATTGGACTAAGTGCTTTTTAATCCGGAAAGCATGACAGAATTAGCAATGTGTTAGAAGCTATTCTCCTTGTCGGTGGTCAGGGCACACGGTTGCGCCCCTTGACGATTGCAACTCCCAAGCCGATGTTGCCTGTTGCAGGTTTTCCTTGCACCGAGCATCAGATTGCGCGTGCGCGCGAGGCTGGTGTCAGCCGAATCGTTCTTGGCACTTCATACCGAGCTGAAGTCTTCGAGGATTATTTCGGTCATGGCCAAGACGCAGGTGTTGAACTTGTTTACGCTGTGGAAAATGAACCACTGGGAACTGGTGGGGCTATTCGCAATGCGGCTCAGCATCTGACCTGTGGGCCCAATGATCCCGTAGTGATTTTCAATGGCGATGTTTTAACTGGTTTAGACATCGCATCATTAGTTCAGCAGTGGCGTGATGCAGATGCAGATGTGGCAATTTACTTAACTCGAGTCGAAGATCCGCGCGCCTTTGGCTTAGTCCCTACGGATGCCAATGGTCGAGTTTTGGAGTTTCGCGAGAAGCCAAAGACTGCAGCGGAAATTGTCACCGACCAAATCAATGCAGGCTGTTATGTTTTCAAGCGTTCAATAATTGATGAAATCCCAGCAGATCGCCCAGTATCTGTTGAGCGCGAAACTTTTCCTGAATTGCTTTCTCGTGGCGCACATGTAATCGGAGTTGTCGACGCAGGTTATTGGCTAGATCTAGGAACTCCGCTGGCTTTTGCACAAGGTTCTGCAGATGTTGTGCGAGGCATCGCTCCATCTCCACTCTTACATGGCAATACTGGTGAGAATTACATTTGCGATTCGGCCAGCGTGGATGCGACCGCAGTTGTTAATGGTGGAACTTACGTTGGCGAAGATGTCACCATTGGTGCAGGAACCACAATCGAGGGCAGTGTTATTTTTGCCGGCGCAAACATCGGTCCAGGTGTTGCAATCACCCGCTCGATTATCGGTGCAGATTCTTTAGTGGGTGCGGGTTCAGAAATCTTTGAAACTGTGATTGCGGATCGCGCAACCGTCGGCGCTGGAAATGAACTACTTGCAGGCGCTCGAGTATTCCCCGATAGCGTCATCCCTGATGGGGCAATCCGCTTTTCCTCTGATCGAAGTTAGTCTTTCTCTCGACCATTTTCATCTAGTTCTGCCAAGTACTTTTGCAGTGCTGCCGCAATGTCGTCGCCACTAACTGGTTCGCCATTTTCACCCGAAGTTAATTCGCGGCGGGATTGCATAACCGAGTCATGTTGAACCTCGAGATTAGAAACTACTTCACGATTTTCATCAACTTCGGCAATCTGTCCATCTACTACTGCATCCATTGCGATTGCGGCCTTGCGCAATTCGTCCCGAGGAATGGCTAAGCCGGTGCTCATGCTGATTTGATCTAACAATGCCAGCGCAGCCTTCGGGTATTCACCACTCGCTAGGTAATGCGGAACATGTGCGGCATATCCCATTGCGGGAAGTTTGGCTTGGGCAAGGTCAAGTTCAATAAGCGCAGAAAGACTCCCGGGAATTTCAACTTGTCCGACCCAAGGTTGATTCAGTCCTAGTAAGTCAGGGTCACTTGAATGTGCAGTGACTTCAACCGGCCTGGTGTGTGGAGCGGGCCATGGAATTGCATGAATACCAACGGTCATCCGCACACCATACGTATGAATGATGTTTACGACGCTACGCACAACGCTTTGCCAACCTAGGTCAGGCTCATCACCATGCAACAAAAGGAACTTCGCGCCTTCATTATCAGTAACTTCACTCAAGGTCATATGTGGTAGATCCATGGATACATAATGATCGGAATCAAAGATGGTTCGAGGGCGACGTCCTCGGTAATCGTAGAGCGAATCAATGTGGAAGTGCGCAACAGGACGATTCTCAAGAGTTTCAAGTAGATGCGCAATCGCAAGTTTGCTGCCAGAGCCAGCATCCATAAAACCAGTCAAGCCGTGGACTAAAACGATACCTGTGGCCACGCCATCAGCAGCATCGACAACGGGAGGAACAACGACGGTGTAAAGATCTCGCGCTGGGTACATCTTTCCTCCTTGGTTAGTTACCTTGTCTCTATTCTCAACCATATTGATACCGAGTACATTCCCAGAGTTAATCCCGAGCAAACATCAAGATTTAAATCCACTAGACTCATCTAGTCACCTTTGGGTGGCGGTGGGGCCTTTAGCTCAGTTGGTAGAGCAACGGACTTTTAATCCGTGGGTCGTCGGTTCGAGCCCGACAGGGCCCACAATCCCTTTTTAATTTCATTTGGCCTAAGACATGGCTGTTTTGTGAGGTATCTGAAATTGACTCACTAAAATTTCCCCTAAAACGCAATACTTCTCTCTCAATCCGCCTACCTGCTTACGCATCGGCTTGTTAGACCTAGTTATTGATGTTTAAATCAGGTCTGCGAGTGTGGGCTGTAGCGCAAACTCAACACAGAATTTTGCACCAATTTCGCAAGGTTCGAATCGCCACTTGCCGCCAACTGCTTCAATGTCTTGCAAACCAATGCCGGGTATGACGGTGTCGAGAGCTCCTCGACCATTGTCGTGAACGGTGACACGAAGTGTGGATCTCACATCAACTACTCGAAGGGCAAGCTCTACGTGTTTGGCATGCCCATGCCGACTTGCATTCGTAATTGCCTCTGAGCATGCTGCAATAATTTTTTGAGCAAGAAAGCCATCCTGATCTAGGACTGAAATCACATCTTGCGGTAGTTCCAGATCTACATGCATCAAACCTTGCCAGTTCGTCACAAGCACATTAAGTTCCGCTGCCACGTCTGTTTCCACCGGCTGAGCAAGCGGCTCAGCCAACGCTTCAATATCGTGTGTGATTTGCTCAACCATCTCGGCGATTTGGGTGATTTCATTCTGACTTAGTACAGCCAAATGGTCCTGCGATGTTTCGGTAAGAATGTGCAACTTCATCCGAACGGCGGCTAACCGACCTTGGATAGGTCCGTGCAACAAACGTGAGAGATCTCTGCGCGCAAATTGGCGCGCAACCTCAATCTTTTTTAAATTTTGCGTCAATTGAGATTTAGTTATTATCTGCTCTTGAGAAGCCCGGGTGTATTCGTCGAGAAAATACTTATCAATTGCACCCAGCACAATACTTAAAGCGAGCAGGCCACCACTGGCTAGCGGAAGAAATTTTTGACCAGTTATATCTTGAATCGCAGGCAGGGCATCAATACCGAATATGCGCAATGTCATTGCTAGTGCACATGCCAAGAAAACCCAGGTTACTTCTGGCATTTTCGAAAGTCTGCCTAGGCGACTGCGCAACACTTGTAATGCAAAGAGTGGCGCAAATACTCCGAGCACTTGCAGGAGCCAAAGCAGGACGACTTTGATGCCAACAACAGGAAGTAACAATGTGGTGCCAACACCCGCGGCTATTCTCAGGCTTCGGGCGGAATCTAGCGGCAAGTCTCGAAATGAAAGTTTTGGAGCCGGGGTATTAATTTGATTTTGTATTGGCGGGTTGTAGGTTTCGCCATCCGTGTTTAGTTCGGCAATCAACTGTCGAAGTGTCTGGATGGAATACCCATCGATTTGTTCCAGAATTCGACCAAGGTGACCTTCTTTTGTTTGCATTCCCACTGCCCGTATCTCAGCAGAAATCAATTGCAACTCGGGCCGAATCTTTTCACTAACAGTCTCAATGAGTTTGGCACGCTCAATCTGGAGGGCTTGCTGCGTTGTTTCCTCAATTTGGATTAACGATTCATTGGTTCGGCGAAGTTCTTGGAAGGTAGTCACAAATTGATGCCGTGACTCAAAGACGTGCGTGGTACTTAACAAACTGGAAAACCACATTATTGGCACAAATAGGAGTCGAGTCATCAAAGAAAGCTGTTCGCCCCCTGCTATGACGTGCACAAATTGGGAAATCAATACGGATGTGAGCCCGGTTGCCAGCCAGACCATAAATACAACTGCTGCCGTGCGACTTCGAAGAAAATGGTAACGCCCTAGTGCCCAGTTCCCCAAGGCAAAGACAGAAGTGGCGCCCACCATAAATGATATAGAAAAGCACAGCATTAAAAACACGTTTTGGTTCACTTTAGGAATGCGAGTTCCCAGTCCGAGAACAAGTGCTATCGGAATTTGAAGCAGTAAGACTTGGCGGGATAGGGCGGTTGGGCTATTAAGAATATGAATCGCAACGGGGCGCTTCACTTGATTCGCACCTTACCTTGTTGCCACATCTTGACGGCAATAACCCGTTGATTGACATCAGGGTCAGAACCTAGCCCAAGAGCTACGAAAAGTCGATGAATGAGACTCTCAGTGGCTGCTAGTGTGCGATCTCGCTGACGAGCGATTGCCCCATTCGACAATCCGTCTGCAAGCATGCGCAACAACTCAGCTTGGGATTTGCTCACTACAAATATCCCATCGACAGTCTCGAGAGACATGTGGCGAGGCTCTTGTTCGCGATCGACAGAATCAAGGATTGCTTTATATATGTCTTGACCCGTAACTAATGATTTGATGAGAAATGTAACGCCTTCAGGCAATCTTTGCCCTGAGTCAACAGCCAAGGTGGGCGAAGAGTGAGCAGTAAGAATCACTTTGCCAATCCATGGGTAGGTTTCATCTACATGGTTGAGGAAGTCTGATCCATCTGGACCCGCACCCAAGTCAAGATCAGTCAGCACCACATTAGGTTCAAACTTGGTTAGCGCCATCACGGCTTTAGGCACGGTATTTACGGCCATGACGGTAACGCCTAGGCGTTCAAGGAGTTCGGTCACCGTGTTCAAGGTGAATTGGTCATCTTCGACGAACAGCACCTTAAGTTTGAAATTAGTATGCGGTTCCATACTCCTATTGTTCTGCACTATTACTTAAGTGCGCGACCTGCTACTTGGTAGGGGTTTACCGGCTTTAGGCCAATCAATGGTTTACATTCGAAAACTGGTTTTGAGATTTCTGGTGTTTAACGCTCTTTAACTAGATTAAAAAGTAAACCTTTTCTTTAGGAGATTTTTATGTCTAATGCCAGCCTTTTTGCTACTTCTGTGCGCAAGTTCTTTGCCGCCTTAGCGTTTACGGTTCTCGCGATTGCATCAAGCATCGGCGGGGCCGCTCCGGCGGGTGCTGACGAATTCTTCACGTACACGCTTGTGAATAACAGCACTGAAGCACAGATCACTGGTTGTGTGAGTACCTGTCCCACCCAATTGGTTATCCCAACCTACGTGGACAACTATCGAGTTACCAGGATTGGTGTCTCGGCATTTGCCGGAAAGGGGCTTACCAGTGTGACATTCCCGGATGGGTTACAAAGAATCCTAGGAAGCGCGTTCTACCAGAATTCTTTGACTCAAATATCGATTCCAAGTTCGGTTACCCTAATCGGCCACAGTCCGTTTGCAGAAAACCGTCTGACTTTCGTCAACTTGCCTGCTCAGGGTTCCCTTACAACCATTGGCCCCTATGCCTTTTCTGCCAACCAACTGACCGACATATCCATTCCCAGCACGGTCACGATCGTGGATACTGGTGCTTTCAATAACAACTGCAACCTGACATCTGTATCGTTTCGCGGGAACGCACCTACTGCTGGTACTGGTCCTGTCTTTGCCAACTGCAATTCTTTGCAAACTGTTCAGGCACTGACTGGAACTAGTGGATGGGGTAGTACTTGGTCCGGAATTCCTGTCTCGATAGGGAACGGAACGCCTACAGCATCAGCAACACCCGCACCAACAGTTTTAGCACCTAATCCGCCGACAATTAATGCTGTGACTGCTGGTAATGGCCAGTTGTCTATTAACTTCACAGCTCCGCTCAGCAATGGTGGCGCTTCAATCACGAATTACCAGTACTCACTTAATAATGGGGCTACTTGGCAAACTCCATCTCCAGCGAAAACTTCTTCTCCGCTTGTCGTTAGTGGTCTTACCAATGGCACTGCGTATTCAGTCTCGCTTCGTGCGGTCAACAGTGCTGGTCCAGGTTTTCAGAGCACTTCTGTTTCAGCAAGTCCGGCCACTCCTGTGTCGACACCAGGTTCCCCGAGTATTTCTTCGATAGAGACAGGCGATGGTCAGTTGTCCATCAATTTCACAGCGCCGACTAGTGATGGTGGCTCTGCGATTACGAACTACGAGTACTCACTCGATGGTGGCACTAATTGGATTGCTAGTGATGCTACGACTTCGCCGATTGTGGTTAGTGGACTCACTAATGGCACGGCGTATTCAGTGAAGCTTCGTGCGGTCAACAGTGTTGGTTCTGGTTCAGCTAATGTTGCAGTTTCAGTTATTCCTACCCTCTCTGCCGATGGATTCACCTTCCGCCTTGATGGGGATGGTAATGCGACCGTTACTGGCTGTGTCGGTTCTTGTCCTGCTGCTCTGGTGATCCCATCAAGCTTGGGTGGACACCCAGTCACTAGTACTGGAGATCAGGCGTTCGCAGAAAAGGGGTTGACTTCGCTCACTATTCCCGCCTCAGTTACACGCATGGGTTGGGCAGGGTTTATTAGCAATTCTTTAACCTCTGTCACGTTCCTGGGTAACGCACCGTTTGATCCAACTGTGGTGTTTGATGGCAACGGCAGCCTTTCGGCTGTCGACGTGCAGTTTGGCACGACTGGTTGGGGTGCAACATTCTCAGATGTTCCAGTTCATGTGGTGCCTATAGCACCGGGCGCGCCGACTGTTTATTCGTTCACTGGTGGTAATGGTCAGGCAACTGTGACATTTACGGAACCGGCTAGCACTGGTGGTTCTGCAATCACAAACTATTTGGTTGAGTACAAGCCCACTTCGGATAGTTCATGGACCACGTTTAGCCATGATGCTTCTGCTTCAACTTTGTCTTACGTGATCTCAGGTTTGACCAATGGCACCTCGTATGATGTCCGTGTTTCTGCAGTTAACACTGTTGGCACTAGTTCAGCCTCTGCTGCTTCTTCAGCTACTCTTGGGACGACTCCTTCTGCTCCGACTGTTGATTCAGTGACTGCTGGTAATGCGCAGGTGACTGTTGCGTTCACTGCACCTAGCAGTGATGGCGGGTCGCCGGTCACAAGTTATGAGTACTCACTTGATGATGGTTTTAGTTGGGTGAGTGCCGCGCCTACTTCGTCTCCGATTGTGGTTACTGGGTTAACTAATGGCACTACGTATTCGGTAAAGCTTCGTGCGGTGAACGATGTGGGTGCGGGTTCTGCGAATACTGCTGTGTCAGCAACACCAGTTACTACACCTGGAGCTCCGACTGTTGATTCAGTGACTGCTGGTAATGCGCAGGTGACTGTTGCGTTCACTGCACCTAGCAGTGATGGTGGTTCTTCGATAACTGATTATTTGGTTGAATACAAGTTGACCTCGGACAGTTCATGGACGACGTGGAGTCATGATGTTTCTGCTTCAACACGCTCATACACGGTTACTGGTTTAACGAACGGCTCTACGTATGACGTTCGCGTTGCCGCAGTCAATGCAGTTGGAACTGGAAATGCTTCTAGCACTTCGTCTGCGACTCCTGTGACGGGTAGGCCAGCAGGTGCGCCTACTATTCGCACTAATGTGATTGGTAATGGCCGAGTAACTTTGGGAATTTCGGCACCTAATAACACCGGTGGAACGTCAATCACAGGTTATGAGTACACCGTCGACGGTGGTGCAACATGGCTACCCGTAGATTCATCGAGCACATCTACTTCGCTTCTGATTGCAGGTCTCCAAAATGGAACCACGTATGTGGTGAAGGTGCGCGCTCGTAACGGTGCTGGTGGTGGAGCAGCCTCTAAAACCCGCACTGTAACTCCGAGGACTGTTGCAGGTGCTCCGACTATCACAGCGCTAGTTGCAAGATCTGGGAATATCACGGTTTCATTTGCTGCCCCAGAAAGCAATGGTGGTAGTGCTATCACCCGTTATGGCTATTCCGTCAATGGTGGTGCTTTTGTCATGTTTATTCCAAGCGGCTATTCCAAGGTAATCAAGGCCCTTAAAAATGGCGTTGTGTATTCTGTTCGAATCAAGGCATTAAATGCCGCTGGTTGGAGTGAAGCGTCAAACGCGGTTGAGGCTACACCAAACAAGTAGGCACCTTTTTAACCATGAATGTGGGCTCGTCAGGAAACTGATGAGCCCACATTCATTTTTCACAACTTTAGAAATTCCAAAGTCTGAGTAATCGGATGTGAAGTTAATCTGATTAATTCATTCGATTTCGGTTAACCTCTGCAGCTCATGGGCGGCTACTCACATTTCTCCTAAAAGTTTGGTTGCTAAACGCCCCTAGCCTTTGCCCCTGAAGTGACAAGATGGACTCATTACTCGAGGAGTCTTCATGTCACACACCAGTCCTGGTTATTCCATCACAGTCCGTGTTGAACTTTCCCCAGATTCCAGGTCAACAGCGCTCTTGACGCAAGCAGTAATTGGCGCTGGTGCCGCTTTGACAGCATTGGATGTTGTTGAATCAGGTCACGAGTTCATGGTTGTAGATGTCACCTGTGACACGACAGATGCCAGCCATGCGGAATTGGTCACTCAAGCAATCAGTCGAGTACCAAGCGCGAATGTGCGCAAGGTCAGTGATCGAACTTTTCTAATACACCTGGGTGGCAAACTCGAAGTGACTCCAAAAGTCCCACTAAAAACACGCGATGATTTATCCCGGGCCTACACCCCTGGGGTAGCACGCGTTTGTTTGGCAATCGCTGCGGATAAAAGTGATGCTCGACGTCTAACAATCAAGCGCAACACAGTCGCAGTCGTGACAGACGGTTCTGCAGTTTTAGGCTTGGGCAATATTGGGCCAGAGGCAGCCCTTCCAGTAATGGAAGGAAAAGCTGCACTTTTTAAACATTTCGCGGGAGTAGATGCTTGGCCAGTTTGCCTAGACACTCAAGACGTTGACGAAATAGTTCGCACCGTGCAAATTCTCGCACCTGCCTATGGTGGGATAAACCTTGAGGACATTTCCGCACCGCGGTGTTTTGAAATTGAAGCTCGCCTTCGAGAGTTGCTTGACATTCCGGTGTTCCATGATGACCAACATGGCACCGCAATAGTTGTCTTAGCCGCACTCACTAATGCCCTGAAAATAGTGGGCAAGTCACATGAGAGTCTCCGCGTGGTTATTAGTGGTGCGGGTGCAGCAGGCACAGCAATTGCACAGTTGCTGAGCGAGGTCGGGATAAAAGATATCACCGCGTATGACTCAAAGGGTTCAATCTATCGGGGACGTCCCGACAGTAAAAGCACAAGTGCTTGGATGATTGAACACTCGAATCCAAATCAAATAATCGGAACGTTAAACGAGGGCATAGTTGGCGCTGATGTATTTATCGGTGTTAGTGCGCCAAATGTAATCACGGAACAAGATGTTATGGCCATGGCCAAAGGTGCAATAGTTTTTGCCTTAGCCAACCCCGATCCTGAAATTGAACCGGCGCTAGCGGCACGCCATGCCACTGTGGTGGCTACAGGTCGAAGCGATTTTCCGAATCAGATAAATAATGTTTTGGCATTCCCTGGAATATTTAGAGGGCTACTTGACGCTGGATCAGCACAAATAACAACCAAGATGCTACTCGCGGCCGCCCATGCAATCTCAAGCTGTGTCTCGGCCAAACAACTAAATGCAAGTTACATTGTGCCGAGTGTCTTTGATCCCAATGTTGCAAAATCCGTCGCCAATGCTGTTGAAATGGTTGCGCGCAAGTCGCGTTCTTGACAACTAGATAGTTGAAAGTTAAAATAAAAGGAAACAACATAGTCTTTTTCAGGAGAATTCAAATGAGTGACTTATCTGCTTACATCGGTACCTGGGTTATCGATCCAACACATTCACAACTTGGTTTTGAAACGCGTCACGCAGTTATCACCAAGGTGCGTGGCAACTTTGCTGACTTCGAGGGCACAATCACTGTTGCTTCAGATGTTGCCGAATCCACTGCGTCAGTCTCTGCAAAATTGGCATCAATTAATACCGGCAATGCTGACCGCGACGGCCACCTTCGTAGTCCAGATTTCTTTGACACTGACAATAATGAGCTTTTGACATTCGTCGCAAAATCCTTCAAGCCAGCCGGTGACACATTTGTTGTTACTGGAGATTTGACCATCAAGGGTGTTACAAACAGCATCGATTTGGATGTTGAACTAACTGGAACAGCAACAGATCCATTTGGAAATGATCGCGCTGGATTTGAAGCAACCGGAACCCTGAGTCGCAAGGACTTTGGCTTAGTTTGGAATGTCGCTCTTGAAACTGGTGGATTCCTAGTAAGCGACACGATCAAGTTGCAACTAGATATCTCCGCCATTAAGCAAGCCTAAATTTTCTTCTCTTATCTCTGGTCGGTCCAATTTGGGCCGACCAGAGTTTTTAGGTAACAAGTAGTCCGATAAACCAAAGAAAAGCGATACCCAAGCCGCATACGCCTTGAATGAGGATGCCTTTACCAATTGCGCGAACGGTAAGCCAAGTCGAATCCATTGAGACGTGCAAGTCGTTTGTAGCAAACATGTAGCGCAGAAACACTCCGGCAGTAAATCCAATTGGGAGTCCAACAATGGGGATGATGAAGAATCCAATTATTCCCAAAATCCCAGCCCAAACTAGAGTCCATTTTGGTGCTTGCTGATTGCTGAGCTCTTTGGCGGGCATTCCAATTTGAGAGACAAGTCCTATTGCCATCAACACAGACATTAAAAAGAAAAGTACCCAGCGAGTGGTTCCGCCGCCATCAAGAATTGTCCACGCTAACCCTGTGGCCCAAACCAGCAAAATACCGGGAACTACGGGAACGACAATGCCTACTAGGCCACATGCCATTAGTAGTCCGATGCATAATTCGCCAATTCCATTCATGATGCAATCCTTTCTCTCGCTTCTAAATTAGGTAGTCAGTTGCTGTTAAGTTGCAGCACGATTGATTCGATCTAAAATCGCGTGGGACAGACCCATCCCTGGTGGCGGTACTACGTAGACAACTTTCAAATCCAAATCATCGGCGCTGCGCAACGTTGAGTAGATTTCCCGAGCAAACTCAACGCTGGTGCGCGGGCTCCCAATTCGATAGGTATACCTCAAGGTTGGGATTGCGGCCAGTGCAATCAAGCCAGCATTTTTAATAACTTCCAAGTTAGCAAGTTCTGCCTCGTCAACAATGATCACTTTCGCATTTGGCGCATAGTGCGAAGCCAACGAACCCGAAACTCTTGGCGACTCGCTGTTGCTTGTGATGACCTTCACTCCAGTAATTTCTTGAATCCCGCTGGCGGTTAGCGAACCTGGGCGCAAAATTATGGGCTGATCTCCAGTGGCTAAGACGATGGTGGATTCCAAACCAACAGCACATTGACCGCCATCAAGAATTAGATCCTCGTGCGCCGATAGATATTCGCCTAAATCATGCTCCACATGTGCCGCGTTGGTCGGCGAAACATGGCCAAAAATATTGGCACTAGGCGCTACCACGCCGGTAATTCCCAGAACGTGGAGTTGAGCCAAAACATCTAAGGTCAAAGGATGCTTTGGCACCCGAACTGCCACGGTATCTTGGCCACCAGTTATTTGATTGGTGGCCAGCGCCGTTCGCTTAGCGACTATCGTCAAAGGTCCTGGCCAAACAGCATTCGCTAAAACCTGCGCCCATTCAGGTAATTCGCTGACCCAATCGCACACCGCAGCTATGTTAGCCACATGAACTATTAGCGGATGCTCTGTTGGCCGATTCTTAGCTTCAAAAACTCTAGAAATAGCATTTGGATTTGTGGCATCAGCACCAAGTCCATAGACGGTTTCAGTTGGAATAGCACAAAGGTGTCCGCTAGCTAGAGCTTTAACAGCCTTGGTGACATCCGTGGTAATCAACATACGGCTTGCTTAACCCCACCAGAAAGCGGTAGCAATCGCAGCGTAGAGAGCCAATAATGTTGCTCCCTTGAACCAGGTTGAATAACCATCAGCAACTACTAGAACCGTGGCGATTGCCGCCATGAACAGCACCGAGAGCAGAAGCGGGCTAAGCACTAACGTGAAAGTAGCTGCGCCAACAAGAGGGGCAGCAAGGACAACAATAGGTGCTACTGTCATCGCGACCTGCGCAGGTGACTGCAAAATAATTTGCAAGGCGTAGTCTGACTTGTTGCTGATGGCTAGTTTAATTCCGACTAGATTTTCCGCGGCATTTCCAACAATCGCAACGATGATTAATCCGGCAAAAACTGGGGAAATTCCCATCAAGTCAATAGCTGGTGTTAGCGCGGCCACAAACCATCCAGAGACGACTGCCGCACCAATTACGGTTAATACCAAAATGCCGATAGCAACCTGCAGGGGCCATTCACCGTGGTGCTCCTCAGCGCTTTTTGCCTCAAGAGCTAAGGCAGAACCTGCAACACCTGATTCATCTGGTTTATGGCGCAAAGTATCTGGCAGGGATGCGACAAAAAGTAGAAGCAAGAGCACCGAGACGACCACAGTTATAACACGTTCATGATCAGCGGCTGGCGTATGCAATGTGGAAGTCAATGTTGGTATTGCTAGGACGAAAACACTAAGAGTGAGCAACAAAGCAAGATGCTTTGATGCCTTAGCGTTAAAGAGTTGCCGACCATGTTTGATTCCACCAACCAGAAATGCCAAGCCCATCACCAAGAGTACATTCGCCAAAATAGAACCTACGATTGTCGCTTTTGCAACCTCATAAAGTCCTGCCTTGAGACTGAACAGGATCACAAAGAGTTGAGGTAGATTTCCCAAGCAGGATTGCAACACTCCTGTGACTCCTGAACCCAACCGATCCCCAAGAGTCTCGACGCTTCGACCCACCAAACTTGCCAAGGTGGCTAATGCGACGCCGGCAAATCCAAATGCGACTATTCGGTTTCCATCCGAATTGTGGAAGATGCCTGCGACAACCGTGACAGCAAGTGTGATGGCAAATAATCGCCTATCCGAGTGACTGAAAATGCCTGCTGGCTTCACTTTTGTGAAGATTTGCTTGGTAGCAGGAGGTGTTATTTTTCTACGGGCCATTCCTACAGCCTAGCGATTAACTTGTTCAGATTTATAGGTAGTCAGGCTCGCTGAACTACTTTGGGCATGCCAGTTAAGTGCGTTCGTTAACTTCTCGATTAGAGATTCTCGGAGTTCTTGAGCCCGGTCACTGAACTGCTGTTGTTTTGCCGCAAACTCTAATCGCCCGTGTGCGGTCTCAACTCGAATCGGAAGTACCCCAAGCGCACTTAATTCGTATGGGGCGACTTGCATGTCAACAGTTCTAATGTCTCGAGCAAGTGAAAACGCGATTCGAATTATTTCAGAGCCAAAGATTGGCGCAAACTTTTGCGCATACTTATACAAATCCATGTTGGCATGAAGACAGCCAGGTTGTTCAATGGCGCTTTGGTCAGCACGCGTTAGTTGTAAGGGGTTCATTGGCCTTGCTTGGTCAGTGAAAAATCTGAAAGCGTCAAAGTGCGTACAACGCAAACCGACTTTTTCAATTGTTTCTCTAATTTCGTTTTGAGTTATCCGCAATTGCCAAGTCTCATGACGAACCTCATCTTGGCCCAGAACCATCGCCCATTCGTGTAAACCAAAGCACCCAGTCCGTGCTGGTCGTTGTTTTGTTGCCTGTAAAAAAGTTAGTGTCTTAGTGATTTCTTCGTTCTTCGACTCGAGCCAATTTTTACTGAGACTAATTACGCGTTCGTTGAAGCAATAATGCGCGCTATTAAAGTATTCGTAATCTTCTTCATAGGCATCAAGCTCAAACCCAAAACCAGGATGCCAAGTTCGCAATTTATTTGCACTGATTGGGTAGTACTCAAATAGGAAGTCATCAACTGGGTGCTTTTCTTGGATTGCTCGCCGAGCCAGTCTTGGACCAATCCAGGGTTGCACAATTTCTTCATGTCGCAATTTTTCCGCAAGCCAGGAATCCCTTGTAAGTAATGGGTTAGTTGCCACGGGTTGCATGACTCTATTGTTCACCAACGCGATGGTAATTAGGTAATTATCGGCTAAACAAGTCACGATTAGAACATGGAAAATGACAAAAATCCAGAAGGCGAAGCACAATCGTCTGAGAGCCTTGCTCGTTTGCGTGCGCTACTTGATGGAGTAGAACTAACTCCAGAACAGACTCGAGATGATATTGCCCCTCCAACAAATCGTGACCGCGAATTGCTCGAGGATGTCCCGCCACATCACGGATAGACATTATTCGCGATTTAGCAGCGCCAATGTAAAAATACCTTGGCCAACATTTTTCGCGATGGCCTGAACTTGAGCCGAGTTCACTGCCACCATCAAACTGCTCTTCGAACCACTTGCTGCGATTGAGGCGTCTGATGTACTTTCTGCAATCACCGTTACATTGTGCGCAATTCGTGTTGTATTTGTTTCTGGGTCTGCACTCGTGGAGTAAATATCAACATGGTCACCTGCGCGAACTGAGTTTGCGCTTGCGTCACTGATGTTTGGTAAAGCAATTGCAACAGTTCCGGCAGGAAAACCATCTAGCAAATTAGGTCCAACAAAATCAGTCAGGCTCAGTGGAGCTCCGGCGGCAATTGAGTGTGAGGTCACTTGACCTGTTGCTTGGCTTGGAACATTTAGTACACCAACCCAATCGAAATCAGCAGGCAACTGGCCAATCTCAAAATCACTGGCTGAAAGAGTTTTCCCAGCAGGAATTGAATGCGAAGCCCGTAAAACTGGATTTACCGTGGCATGTTTTGTGGCAACGGCATTGAACAAAATCAAAGCTGCTAAGCCTGCACAAAAAGCAGAGATCCCGCGCCGGAAACGCACGAGATAGGAAAGTATTTGTTCTCTCATAATCTTGCAAACTCTAAGCGCAACTAGGGAAGTGCATTCAAAATTGTCCACAGGTACGATAGACACAGTAAGAGAGGAATTTATGCCTACATATCAATATGTCTGTGGCTCATGTGAAGAGCCTTTAGAAATTGTGCAGTCGTTTACCGATGACGCGCTGACCGTTTGTCCGGAATGTGGCGAATCCTCATTGCGCAAGGTTTACGGCTCAGTTGGTGTTGTATTTAAAGGCTCCGGCTTCTATCGCACCGATTCTCGTGATGCGAAATCAGCAACAACTCCGGCCAAACCAGCCGCAGCCCCGGTCGCTACAAGCACGGCACCTGCTTCAACACCAGCTGCTTCAACACCAGCTGCATCGACTCCCGCTTCCTCTACTACGACCCCAACTTCATCTTCGAAGCCAGCCTCAACTAAACCCGCTTCCTAATTTTCAATGCGCAAACTAGTTTTACTCGCAAGCGTTGGCGCAGTAATCGGTTCGAGTGCGCGATATGGCATTTCCCTCGCCTTCCCAACTATCATGATCCTGTCGTTTCCTTGGCCGACACTTTTGGTAAATCTCGTAGGCTCATTTTTGATTGGCTTAGTCTCGTCAAACACAAGCCTGATGGACGATGAAGTCAAACGTGTGTTCTACGTCACTGGAGTACTTGGGGGATTTACCACATTTTCAGCGTTAGCTATCGAAACAGTAGACATGGTTAGCAACCCACTGAGTGCAATCGTGTACTTGATTTTGACTTTCGTTGGCGGAGTCTTGTTTGCTCAACTTGGTGTGATGTTTAAAGTGAAGAGCACGCGATGATTCCCCTGCTATTCGTAGTTGCCGCAGCTCTCGGTGGTGCAGCTCGATTTGTCGTTGAATATCGATGGCCCCCAGTTGGGCAGAACGCCTTCCCGCGTGCAACATTGGCTGTCAACATCGCAGGATCTTTTATTTTGGGATTGGTATTTAGTGCACCAAGTGATATCCACCTGATTATCGGTACGGCTCTTTGTGGTGCGCTGACGACTTTTAGTGGAGTTAGTTTGCAAATGCAGAAACGATTCGCTGCCGGAGCTAACGCACAGGCATTTAAATATCTATTGCTTCTATTAATCTCAGGTATTTCCGTAGCCGCGCTGGGTATGTGGCTTGGAAGTTACATATTCTGATTAGTAGGTAACGGTAATTATTCTCGTTGGGGTAACTACCATGTCAACGATTGCGTCATGAAGTTCATGCGGGACTGAATCGACAACTTCATGGTCGAAAGCAACAACAATTCGTTGGGGTCCACCATCGCGGTATAACGGTATTTTTGCTAAAGCGCGATCAAAGTATCCTGCACCGCGACCAAGACGGCTGCCATCAACACCGACCTGCATAGCTGGGATAAACAAAGCGTTTACTTGAGAGATGTCAATTTCAGAATCGGGTTTTGGCTCAAGAATCCCATAGGAGTTTGACACTAATTCAGTGCCATCCCATCCCCAGTCGAGTTGGCGTTCTGGGCGCATGATTGGCAGTGCCACTCGGGTGCCCTGGGCCACTAGCGCTCGGCGCAGTTCACTTGTTGGGGGTTCCCCTGGCATAGAAACATATGACGTAACTACCCCACTGCCGCAGATTTTGAGCCAATTGTGGCTGGCAATACCTGCTGAGGCTTCACGAATTTGTTGGCTTGTTAATGCCAAGCGCTTACGAATTGCCTCAGTACGGACATCATCTTTTGAAACTGTTTCCACTCCATTAGCCTACGCATTTTTTGACAAGGACAAAATGTGGGTGCCTGTAAGAGGTTATGAATGCAGAAATGACAATGAGGTCCTGGCTATTTTGCAATAGTGATTGGCGTAAAGTCAGAACATGACTAAAAATGGGCAAATTTATAAGGCCGTGATTCCAGTAGCCGGTCTTGGTACTCGATTTCTTCCAGCTACGAAAGCCACCGCGAAAGAAATGTTGCCTGTCGTCGACAAGCCAGCGATTCAATACGTTGTTGAAGAAGCAGCGACTGCTGGATTAACTGATCTATTATTTGTTACTGGTCGAGATAAGACTTCGCTAGAAAATCATTTTGATCGTGCACCAGCTCTTGAGCGGACACTTACCGACAAAGGCTCTCATGAAATCGTCGAAGAATTAATCGCACTTTCTCAATTGGCTGATATGCATTATGTGCGTCAAGGTAACCCAAATGGTTTAGGTCATGCAGTCAGTATGGGTCGTGCACATATTGGCAACGTACCCTTTG
Source organism: Actinomycetota bacterium (assembly GCA_009885745.1). Taxonomy (GTDB): domain Bacteria; phylum Actinomycetota; class Actinomycetes; order S36-B12; family UBA5976; genus UBA5976. The sequence goes on along the minus strand of VFKC01000047.1, from coordinate 5,475 downwards.
CCGTGTTACTCGGCGACGACCTGATTGATGCAAATACTCCCGTGTTACCAGCAATGTTCGATGTACAAAGTCGATTTGGTGGTTCAGTTCTTTGCTTAATGGAAGTTGATCCTTCGCAGACGCACATGTATGGCTGTGCCGCAGTTGAGGACACCGAGCTGCCTGGCGTTGTGCGAGTGACTGGTTTGGTCGAAAAGCCAGCACCAGGAACAGCCCCGAGTAACTATGCAGTGATTGGCCGTTACGTAATCGCTCCTGAGGTTTTTGACATTCTTGATACTCAAGCACCGGGTCGGGGTGGAGAGATTCAATTAACAGATGCGCTTGCCACTTTGATTGATCGCCCAATTGAGCAAGGTGGCGGTGTGCACGCAGTTATATTCACCGGAAAGCGTTACGACACTGGTGACAAACTTTCGTACTTGCAAAGCGTGGTTTCCCTAGCTCTTGATCGCCCCGATCTTGGACCAGACCTGCGCACGTGGCTCATTGAATATTTAGCCTCGGAACAATAATGCGAAGCGTCACTGAACACTTAGACATAATTCTTGAATCAACCAGTTCCCTAGAGCCACTTGAAGTTGGTTTGTTGGGCTCGGTTGGCTGTGTTCTGGCGCAGGATGTTTCAATCCTTGATGAGGACACAGAACATGTTTTACTTAGTCGCGGAACTGCTATCTCGCCCCGACACATTGCACTAATAGCAGCAGCTGGCCTTGGTCTGGTGTCGGTGCATCCACGACCGCGCGTCGTAGTTATGACTGTTGGTAGCGACCTTTGCAATCCGGGTACTTCTGATGAATTGCGTCCAGACATCAATGGGGTTGCCCTAACTGGAGCAGCAGCATCTATGGGGGCAATGACCTTCAGGGTTGGCCCGTTAGCAAGTGATGAAGATCTTGTAAGTTCGGCTATCGAAGATCAGTTAGTTCGAGCCGATGTAATCGTGATTGCATGCGGAATGAATTCTGATGATTACGACCTAGTAACAAAAGTCTTGGGGAATTTAGGCAAAGTAGATTTCTCTCGTGTTTCAATGTCGCCAGGTGGAGCTCAAGGTTTCGGTGTTGTTGGACCAGACTCAACTCCAGTATTTGTGTTACCTGGAAATCCAGTTGGGGCTTTATTGTCTTTTGATATTTTCGTTCGACCGCTAATTCGTCGAATGATGGGGCACACAAAATTGCATTACCGCACGATTGACGCACGTCTGGAATCAGAGGTTCAAGGTACTTTAGAAAACACGGACTACATCCGTGCTCACGTCACCAGGCATGTTGGTGTTCCGATGGTTAGATCTATTGAGAACGATGAGAATCATCCGTTATCTGGTTTGGGTACAGCTGATTCGCTCATAGTGCTTGCTAGCGGAACTCAGCGAATTGCTGCTGGCCAAATTGTGAATGTTATTCAATTGGACACTCAGGTCGACGAATGATCCAGTCATGGCCAGTTATTTTGCGTCATGGCGAAGTCACACTCAGGCCGGTGAAAGTCTCAGATGCCCGTCGCTGGCACCAACTAAGACTCGAAAATCAAAGTTGGTTGCAGGAATGGGAAGCAACTCTGCCAATAGGCTCAAGCGTTCCTGCACTGACTTATCGGCAGAGCGCACGCAAGATGCTAAGGGAAGCAAAGAATGGCTCGTGTATGCCATTTATCGTGGAATACCAAGGGATTGTGTGCGGTCAACTCACAGTAAGTGGCATCGCATTCGGCTCTTTGCGGTCATGTCACATCGGCTATTGGATTGCCGAAGGTTTTGCAGGTCGTTCAGTAATGACCACTGCAGTGGCACTTGTCACCGATCATCTTTTCGATAGCGTTAATCTTCATCGAGTTGAGGTTGCTGTTCGCCCTGAGAACATCCCGAGCAATCGGCTAGTACTGCGACTGGGATTTGAACTTGAAGGTGTGCGCAAAAAGTTTCTCCACATCAATGGCGACTGGTCTGATCATAATATTTATGTGCTCAGACAAGACCAGCATCTAACTTCCTTGATTACCAAGCTCAATAAATAATTTTCACACTTTACTCATCGCAAGCGTGGCGTACAACGATTTATTGAATTGTGCTATTAGCGTAAGTGAACATGACGGGACTTCTGTACTTAATCGTGATTGCGATGTGGGGTGCAGTTTTAGTCCCAATCTGGTTAAAGAATCATGATCGCGCAAAAGTAGAAAAGTCTGTTCGCGAGCCATCAGTGGCGCCAGAAGCAAAATGGCACTGGGCAAAGCGTGAAGTCCTTGATGCCAAGCAGCAGGCTTATGTTCGCCGCCGCCGCGTCTTAATGACACTTATAAGTTTGGTAATCGGAACAATTGTCATGAGCGCGTCAGGCAATTTGTCCCCAATCCTTGCATTACCTCCAGTACTACTGCTGGCTGGCTTTGTTATTACTGCTACCAGAGTGGCTCATGCTGCCAAGCTGAAACCAGCAGTCAAAGCCCAAAGCCGCCAAACTTCTGCCGCTGCGATGGTTTCTGGCGTAGCGTCACAGGCAGTTGAGACTGCAACTATTTTAACGCAAGTTCCGCAAAATTCTCATGCTTGGGCACCGGTGGAATCGCCAGTGCCTTCTTATGTGCTGGCCGCTCGTGCGACCGAGTATCCTCGCAATTTGGATGCACAAAAACCATGGACTGCGCAGGAGATGCTCGAGCAAGCCGCCCAATTGCGTGAGTCCAGAGCCCTTCGCTTGAAGGAAGCGCAACAACGCCTTGAAGAAGCTCGTGCAGTTGCGCTAGAGAAGGCGCGCAAAGCGGCACTTGGTGCGGCTCAAGTAACTTATGAAGCCCAAGAGCGACGCGCAGTCAACGAATAAAGGCATTTCCTAAGAAAGTGTTCCGTCATTAACCTGATGGCATAAAGTCAAGAATATTCTGGTTAATGGTTGTAGAGGTGGTCTAATGCTTACAAATTTGAAAATCAAGGGCATGACTTGCGGGCATTGTGTTTCTGCAGTCACAGAACAGTTGAGTTCCATCTCGGGAGTATCAAAAGTGGATGTCAATCTTGAATCAGGTCGCGTAGCTGTCAGTTCCGTTGATGCGCTTTCTCAAGAACTCATTGTTAGTGCAGTCAATGAGGCGGGCTATGAACTAGTGAGCATCGACTAGTAGGCGATATGAAAAATCGTAATGTGGAATTAAGCGTTGGCGGGATGACCTGTGCAACGTGTTCCAGGCGAGTTGAAAAATCCCTTGCCAAGTTACCAGGAGTATCAGCATCAGTTAATTACGCAACGGGCGAAGCATTTGTCGAAGTCTCATCCTTGGTAAAGGATGAAGAATTAATTTCTGTGATTGAGAAAGCGGGCTACACGGCTTCGCTCACGGGTCACGCTATTGAGCCTTACGGCGAGATCGAATTTAGAAATCGATTATTGGCAACGGCAATTGTCACGATTCCGCTGATGGTGGTCTCAATGTCAACGTCTTTACAATTTCAAGGGTGGCAATGGGTCGCTGCCTTTGCTTCTTTCCCAATTGCCACTTGGGGAGCTTGGCCATTTCACTTGTCGGCAGTTCGCAATCTAAGACAAAAAGTAGTGACGATGGACACTCTTATTAGTTTGGGTGTCGTTGTCTCATATAGTTGGTCGCTCTGGGCAGTTTTGTTCACCACAGCCGGTGACATAGGCACCCGCATGCGCATGTCGTTGTTCGTAATCTCCAAGACAATGAATGAACCCCCCATATATTTTGAAGTCGCATCTAGTGTCACGACTTTGGTCTTGCTGGGCAAGTATCTAGAGTTTCGTGCGCGCAATAAATCTTTATTAGCTATCGAAAATTTAGCTAAGTTAAATCCTAAATTTGCCACAGTCATAAGGGATGGCATTCGTCTGGACGTTCCTATTGAAGAAGTTGTTGTCGGTGATGTAGTTGAAGTCTTTGCAGGAAGTCAGATTCCTGTTGATGGGCAAGTGATACAGGGCCAGGGACATGTTGATAATTCGCTAATTACAGGTGAGTCAATCCCAGTTCGAGTATCCCCGGGTGATCGGGTTATTGGGGCGACAGTGGTTATCGATAGTTCCCTTTTAATTAGGACTACTGCAGTTGGCAAAGACTCTCTTTTGGCTGGGATCTCCCGAATGGTGCATCAGGCTCAAGCAAGTAAGGCAAAAGTAACGAAGTTAGTAGACAGAGTTTCCGAGATATTTGTGCCTGCTGTTGTGGGTGTTGCCATGTTGACAGTTGCCGGCTGGCTTATTGTCGGTAGTTCTCTGGAGTTCTCGCTCACCGCGGGTATCGCCGTTTTGGTTATTGCGTGTCCGTGTGCGCTGGGTCTTGCCACCCCGACTGCGTTATTAGTCGGCACTGGAAGAGGCGCCCAACTTGGACTCTTGATTCGTGGGGCTAGTGCTTTGGAATCAAGTAAGTCCCTCACCACAATTTTCTTAGACAAAACTGGAACACTCACGCAAGGAAAAATGCAGGTAATCGAAGCAACATTTGCTTCGCAAGATATTGATCAACCCGCAATTTGGACCGCAGTTGCTGCACTAGAACGAACTTCATTGCACCCGGCTGCTAAGAGTACCTATGCCTATGCGATGAGTCATGGTGCTGCTGCCACAGATCCTGCTGAGGTTTTGAGTATCGCTGGTAGCGGAGTTCAAGGACTTATCGCTGGTGAAAAATTTGCCATTGGCTCTGTCGATTGGCTCGGAATGCCTACTGGGCTCTTGGGGCAAAAGGTTAGCGAGCATTTTGACAAGGCACACAGTGTTGTTGTCCTTCATAAGAATGGGGAGCCAATTGTTGTTTTGGCTCTCGCGGATTCAATACATCCAGATACTCCGAAGGCAATTGAGCAACTAAAGCGTATGAACATCAGCCCGGTTATTCTTTCGGGCGATCACCATAATGTGGTGGCTCAAGTTGCTCAGTCACTTGGTATTTCAAGTTTTCAAGCTGGGTTATCACCGAGCGAAAAAGTCGAAGCAGTTCGCGATGCTCAAGAACAAGGCGCAGTCGTGGCAATGATTGGTGACGGGGTAAATGATGCTGCGGCATTGGCTAGAGCGGATTTAAGTATCGCAATGGGTGATGGAACGGATGTGGCTGCTAGTTCGGCAGACATCGTTCTTTTGCGCTCGAACATGAATGCTGCGGTGGATGCCATCCGACTTTCGCAAGCAACGATGCACACAATCCAACTCAATCTATTCTGGGCGTTCGCGTACAACGTCGCTGCAATTCCATTGGCGGTTCTTGGCTACCTTGGACCAATTGTTGCCTCAGGCGCGATGGCATTCTCAAGCGTATTTGTGGTGACTAATAGCTTGCGACTTCGTAAGTTCAGGCGACTGGACCATTAGATCCAGGACTTAAACCACATTTTCTGACGCCATTCTTCGTACGGCAAAGAATGTCCCACATAAATCGGATAGAAATACCAAGCCAACAATGCGGCTGCGACAAGAACAACAATTAGTGGCCAGAAGTTGTTTATGATTTTTT
>VFKC01000071.1 GCA_009885745.1 Actinomycetota bacterium | reverse complement strand
TCAATTGTCTCTGCTAGCGAAGGCTCATCGACCTGGATTGGTTGGAAACGACGCTCTAGCGCGGCATCCTTTTCGATGTACTTGCGATACTCGTCGTAAGTCGTTGCGCCAATCGTCTGCAATTCGCCACGAGCCAACATCGGCTTAAGAATGCTAGCTGCATCAATCGCACCTTCAGCAGCACCAGCACCAACAAGGGTGTGGATTTCATCGATAAAAATAATGATGTCTCCACGAGTACGGATTTCTTTTAGAACTTTCTTCAAACGTTCTTCGAAATCACCACGGTATCGTGAACCTGCAACAAGGGCGCCAAGGTCTAGCGAATAAATCTGCTTATCCTTGAGCGTCTCAGGCACATCGCCGATAGCAACCTTTTGTGCCAAACCTTCAACAACTGCAGTTTTACCGACACCCGGTTCACCGATCAAAACTGGGTTGTTCTTAGTGCGACGTGAAAGCACAGTCATTACGCGTTCAATTTCGCGCTCACGTCCGATAACTGGATCTAACTGTCCATCGCGACTTGCCTGAGTTAAGTTTCGACCGAACTGATCTAGTACCAATGATGTCGAAGGTGTTCCTTCGGATGAGCCCGCTCCTTGAGTTTGCGGCTCTTTACCTTGGTAACCCTGAAGCAACTCAATTACTTGCTGACGGACACGGTTTAGGTCTGCGCCCAACTTAACTAGAACTTGAGCAGCGACACCTTCGCCTTCGCGGATTAGCCCTAAGAGAATGTGCTCAGTACCAATGTAGTTGTGGCCTAATTGCAAAGCTTCGCGAAGTGAAAGCTCAAGAACTTTTTTCGCACGGGGAGTAAATGGAATGTGACCACTTGGTGCCTGTTGACCTTGACCAATAATTTCTTCAACTTGAGCGCGTACTGCCTCAAGTGAGATGTCCATACTCTCGAGTGCCTTAGCGGCAACGCCTTCACCTTCGTGAATAAGACCCAAAAGAATGTGTTCAGTGCCGATGTAATTATGGTTAAGCATGCGAGCCTCTTCTTGGGCGAGCACAACTACTCGGCGAGCTCTATCTGTAAACCTCTCGAACATGGCCACTCCTTAATCATCTGGTCTTACCTAATGCTAGGCGCACATTGTTCCGCGCGCTTTACACATCTAATTCAACGCCATTACTTGGACAAGTGTTCCCAAAATCTGGTGATTTCACACACAATTACTAAGCCTGTGGCGAACAACTATCTAGAGCGTCTTAATCATGCGGGTATTGCCCAGAGTATTGGGCTTAACTCGCTCAAGATCTAGGAATTCTGCGACACCTTCATCACCTGAGAGCAACAACTCAGAAAAGGTTGAAGCGTCAACTGGTGTCGAATCAATTTTCACGAAACCATGATGACCAAAAAATGAAGTCTCAAATGTTAAACAAAATAGGCGCCCAATGCCCATCTCGCTTGCCCGGCCGGTGAGAAATTCAAGAATCTGGCTTCCGATCCCCTGCCCTTTGAGTTCTGGGATCACTGCGACTGTTCTGATTTCTGCTAGATCTTCCCAGATAACATGCAGTGCGCCACAGCCAACAATCACTCCATCAGCTTCGGCAACCACAAACTCCTGGACGTCTTCGTATAAAGTCACAGTATTTTTTTCTAGTAAGCGACCATCAGGGGTATAAAGATCTACTAAGTCGCGCACAGCAAGCACATCGGTAGTGCGTGCGGCCCTAATGTTTACTGTCATAACTATTCAGGCTTCACTAGTGGGAACAAAATGGTTTCTCTGATGTTCAATCCAGTCAAGGTCATTAATAGGCGATCTATGCCAACTCCAACACCACCGCTTGGGGGCATTGCGTATTCCAGAGCACGAAGAAAATCTTCATCCAACTGCATAGCCTCTATATCGCCGCCATCTTTGAGCGCCGATTGTGCTACTAAACGTTCACGTTGAATCACCGGATCTACAAGTTCCGAATAACCCGTACCCGCTTCATACCCATCGATGTATAGATCCCATTTCTCTACAACACCCGACAGTGTGCGATGATCGCGTACCAAAGGAGATGTGTCGACCGGGTAATCAAATACGAAAGTTGGCTTGGTCAGGTGCTCAACAACATAGTGTTCAAGCAATTCTTCAACTAGTTTCCCCGCCACTGCTTTGGGGTCAACTGAAATTTCGGCCTGCGCGCAAAGTAATTTCAAAGTCTCAAGCGGAGTCTTTGGAGTTACCTCTTGACCAACAGCTTTACTCACTGCCGGATACACGTAAATGCGATCCCACTCACCAGAAAGATCTCGCGTTCCACCCTCAACCAACTCAAACTCAAGAGAGCCGTGCACAGCAATGGCAGCCTCTTGAATTAACTCTCGAGTCACAGTTGCCATGTCGTTGTAGTCTGCGTAGGCCTGATAAAACTCAAGCATTGCGAATTCTGGTGAATGAGTTGAATCTGCACCTTCATTACGAAAGTTTCTATTAATTTCAAAGACTCGATCAATGCCACCAACAACACACCGCTTTAGGAAAAGTTCCGGAGCAATACGCAAAAACATTTGCATATCAAAAGCATTCGACTCTGTTACAAATGGTCGAGCCGCTGCGCCACCATGCATTGTTTGCAGCATTGGGGTTTCGACCTCAATAAAATCACGTTTAGCAAAACTATTTCGAAGACTTGTCATCGTTGCTGGGCGTAATCGAGCCACCTTGCGCGCGGTATCTCGCATGATTAGATCTGCGTAACGCTGACGTACTCGCGTTTCTTCGTTTAGCGGTTTATGTGGATTCGGTAAAGGTCTAAGCGCTTTGGCTGCCATCTGCCATAGGTCCGCAGTGACTGACAATTCGCCACGCTTACTGCAGATAACTTCACCTTGAACAAAGATGTGATCACCAATATCGACTAGTGACTTCCATGATTCAAGACCATCAACACCAACACGGTCTAGGGAAAGCATGGCTTGGATTGTTTCTCCACTGCCAGCCTGCAACTGTGCAAAACAAAGTTTGCCAGTGTTGCGCAAGAACATTATTCGCCCTGCAATCCCGACTATTTCGCCTGTTTCATCTTCGGCGTTTAAGTCTGGGTACTTTGTGCGAACTGCCTGAATTGTGGTTGTCAACGGCAGACTAACTGGATACGCCTCTTGACCATTTGCGAGCATGCTGGCTCGCTTATCTCGACGCACCTGCATCTGTTCGGGAAGGTCATCGACTTCTTCGACAGGCAAGTTCTCATCAGTAGTCACCTGACAAGATTATCGGGTACCGGCGCAATCCATTGAATGCGCCAGACTCTGACTTACTGATTGCGCTCAAACATGAGTCTTAACCCGATTAGCGTCAGATCGGGCTCGTGATGCGTAATGGTCTCTGATTCTGGAACAACAATTCCAGCAAGCCCACCAGTAGCGATAACTGCGGTAACCGAAACACCTAACTCTTCAACAATTCGATCTACTAACCCATCAACTTGACCAGCAAATCCATAGATAGCCCCAGACTGCAATGCCTCTACTGTGTTCTTACCTATTACATTGCGCGGTGTTACAAGTTCAATCTTGCGCAACTGTGCTGCTTTTGCAGCTAGCGCATCTAAAGAAATCTCAATGCCTGGTGCCAAGGCGCCGCCAAGGAATTCGCCTTTTGCTGAGATGACATCCAAATTTGTTGAGGTACCAAAATCGACAACTATGGAAGGTCCGCCATAAAGAGTAAATGCCGCTAATGAATTAACTATGCGATCAGTTCCAACTTCTTTTGGGTTATCGGTCAAGATCGGCACACCTGTTTTGATCCCAGGTTCGATAATCACCCGATGCACATTGGGATAGTACCGCTCAAGCATCGTTCGCATCTCTCGCAATACGGCCGGAACAGTTGAACATAAAACAATGCCAGTCACATCAGATGAATCAACCAGTAAACCTCGAAAAGTCAGTTCCATTTCGTCAGCCGTCTGGCGTGAATCTGTCTTAATGCGCCAGGATCGAGCCAGCTCATCTCCCGAAAACAAACCGATAACTGTGTTGGTATTACCAACATCAATGGCAAGTAACATTTTCTTGTTTCCTAACGCTCAATGGAGATGTTGTCGATTAGTCGTACGCCACCAATTTTTGCTGCCACTACTGCGCGCAATTTTTCATTCGGTTTTGGTACCTGCAAACTTTCATTCAATATTTCAAAATAATCGAGTTCGATTTCTCTTATCGCCTGCAAATAAGAGGTGCACTCGGTTTCGATATCAGTCAGAGACTTACCTTCGCTGATCCGCTGTTGTGCGAGAGTCAATGCCTCATAAAGTCGAGACGCATCTTTCAACGAATTTGTGGAAAGTTTTTTGTTACGGCTAGAAAGTGCCAAGCCGTCTATGTCTCGAACAGTAGGAACCCCAATGACCGCTACTGGCAAGTCAAGCTGGGTAACCATCTGACGAACTAGGACGAGTTGTTGAAAATCTTTTTCGCCGAAAAACATGACATCAGGTTTTGTTATTTGAATGAGGCGGTTAACCACAGTTAAGACTGCATCAAAATGTCCTGGCCTTGCTGCACCCTCAAGGATGTTGCCGAGGGGTCCCGCTGAGATTCTTTCCGCTAATACATTTTCATCGGGATAAATCTCAGAAACTTTTGGCACGAAAACAACATCAACATGAGACTTTGCACAAACTTCGATATCTGACTCAAGAGTGTGCGGATATTTTGCGAAATCTTCTGGGTCGTCAAATTGCGTGGGATTCACAAAAACCGTGACGATTACTGTTCCTGCCTTATTGCCTGACTGGTCCACATACTTGCGGGCCTCATCCATTAGCTGGGCATGACCCTCATGCAAAGCCCCCATCGTGAAGACCGCCGCAATCGGATGTTTACGCTCAATAACATTCAGCTCATTTTTGGTATGAACAATTAACGGAGTGGAAGTTTTAGTCGCCTGCATCACTGTCACTGCCCTAGCACTTCCATCAAGCGCGCGGCATCATCTGCCCGCAACTGTCCTGATTCAAGTGCCCGCTGCGCGGTCAATCGGGCAAGCGCCAAGTAAGTCTGTAAAACCGCATTGCCATGTTTGGAAAGTTCCTGAACATGAGCGGATACAGTCTGAGCATCGCCACGAACTATTGGACCAGTGATGGCTTGGTCTCCTTGCCGAATTGCATTGTCCAAAGATGCTGACAAAAGTGGCAACGTCAATTCTGTGGGATTTTCTATCCCGGCCGCGAATAACAAATCATTTGTCTGATTTACCAAAGTCATCAAGTGATTAGAGCCAAACGCCAATGCAGCGTGATAGAGCGCACGGTTTTCTTCCAAAACCCAGATGGGTTCGCCGCCCATCTCAACTACTAATGCTTCTGCCACTGGTCGAAGTTCCTGTGCCGCTGTGACTCCAAAAGGGCAGCCCGAAATTCGGGTGAGATCAAGACTTGTGCCAGTCAATGTCATTACCGGATGTAACGCCAAAGGTAAGCAGCCTTTCACGGCTAAATCGGATAAGACTTCGACTCCGAAACGACCTGATGCATGCATCACAAAAGTTCCTGCACTTATCGCATTCGTTGCAGCTAAACCTGCAACAAGTCCAGGTAGAACATCATCTGGAACGGTTAGTAACACCAAGTCGCGTTGAGCCACAGTCTGCTCGACGCTCATGATTGGCACACCAGGTAACAACGACTCAGCCCGTAATCTGCTGATGTCTGAAACGGCAGTGCAGGCTCGAACATGATGTCCAGCTCGAATCAGAGCAGCACCGAGCACGGAACCGGCACGTCCAGTTCCGACTACGCCAATGTCTAGGCGTGGAGGTTGTTCGGTCCAAGGCTGTGAGCTCTCGGCCATAGTGTTGACCACCTTCTAAGCCTAACAACCAACATGTGGCACGATGAACACGTGACTGAAAAGTTGGAATTGGGCATATCCCAAACCGATACGGCTAATAACCGTAAAACCTCGGGTTTGGCACATTACAGTCCAATCACCCACGGGATGCTTAAAATCGATTTGGAGTTGGCCGATGGCTTGATCACTGCGGCGCAACCGGTCCTTGGGACTATGCATCGTGGGGCTGAAAAGCTTTTTGAATCGCGAGATTACCGTCAGATACTGGTTCTCGCCAATAGACATGAATGGCTAAGTGCTTATAGCGGTGAACTTGGGGTCGCGCAGATTGTTGAGCAAGCACTAGGGCTCGATGTTCCTGAACATGCTCAATGGCTTCGCGCGCTCCTACTTGAAGTTAATCGAGTAACTTCACATCTAGCCTTCGTTGCTGGCTTCCCGTGGAGTCAAGCGCAAACTGCGAAACAGATGCGCGAATTGCGCGAAGTATGGATAACCCACTTTCAACAATATTCTGGAAGCAGAATGCATCCAATGCTCACCCGCGTTGGTGGAGTAACAAATGCTCCTAGTTTGGAATGGTTAGCCCAGCTCTCTGATTTATGCGTTACGAGTCAAGAGTTGCTTGTTCAATTCACCAATGAAATTTCGAGGGAACTTTCAGAGTATTCAGGCATCGCAGTGATCTCAAGAAGTGCGGCCGTTTCACTTTCGCTCACTGGACCAGTTGCCCGGGCAAGTGGATACGATGTCGATATACGCAAGAATAATCCGCAGTTAAAAACTTTAGATTTCGAAATCCTATTTCCTACACATCAATCAGATGGTGATGTTCGCAGTCGGATTCAACAACTCATAGATGAAGTTGGGCAATCGCTAATCCTGATTTCGAAACTTGCTGAGAAATGTTCGGCTGAGAATCGTAACGAAGTGAATGTTCTGCTACCTAAGGTTTTGCGAGTTCCAGAAGGTGAATACGAACACAGCATCGAGACGCCTCTTGGCATTGCCTCCTGGTTCTTAGTCTCACGTGGCGACAAAATGCCATACCGGTTGAAGTTAAGACCTGCCAGTCTGCATACCGTACTTGCACTTTCATATACTTTGCTGAATCAAAATCAAGAGAATCTAGATGCGATTTTAGCTAGCATGCCGTTCGTGGCTGGCGATGTAGATCGTTAATTGAAGCGACTTTTTAGCGCAAGTTCAGCAATGTTGGCAAACTTGTGCATCATCTCTTCCATTAGTTTTTGCGATGCGTCTAACCGGGCTCGCAAGTCTTGAATCTCATCGCGCATAATTACCAATTCCAAAGAATGCGCCGAGTCATTTTGCGCAGGGGCAACGAAATTTGCCTGAGCATTTTGTGAATCCTCCACATTTGGACGATGTGCGATTGCATCTTCATCACTGAGCCAGTTAGCGGTATCAAAAGTTTCGGCAAAATCATCTAAATATTTATTTGGGGATTTAGCTGGAGATGGTTTAGACACAACAGGTTTTGGCGCGACAGGTTCCGACACAGAATGATCCAACACAACAGGCTGCTGGGCGGCACCCAAATTTCTCGGCATAGTCAATGGTTGGGAAACAGAAAATGAATCAATCTGAAGTTCAAAGCCAAACTCTTGAGATTCAACAGCAAGTGGAATGTTGGCCACCCGATTTTCTGCCTCTGCCAGCGACTCTCCAGTTTTAATTACTGGAATCCAGCCGGTGTATTCACCACGAAGAATTTGGTCAACATCAGGCGGACGGGGAACTGGGCGTGGAATTGAAAGATCTGGCAAACCATAATCAGCGAAAGCCGGTGCGAGTAAAACATCTTCCTCATTCGATAAATTCCAAATTGGCGCGGTTAAGGGGTCAAAGTCGGGGTCATTTGGGCGTTTGCCATCATCAAAAG
>VFKC01000083.1 GCA_009885745.1 Actinomycetota bacterium | reverse complement strand
TAAACCCAAGTTCATCTTGTTCGCGCAAGTCATCAACTTTGACAACCACACCGTCAATATCATGTTCAATTTCTTCGCGATGAATCTCGAAGTAAGTTATGTAATCCTTTACCTCTTGGGCGCTTTGGACGACCTTTACTCGGGCAGAAGTTGGCAAACCCCAAGACTTCATAATTTCATAGGCGTGCGACTGAGCATTGATTTCCAGGCCCTCATGGGTGCCGATTCCGTGCACAATTAAACCGAGCCGGGAAAGCGCGGACTTGGCTCGCTCCAATTCGTCGATGTGTTTTTGTAGAGTTTGCATTTGCTTTGAATCAGCGGTTTTCCCGTCAGCGCGGCCTCGGGCTTCGTTGACCGCCTCAATGCGCTTATCAATGCGTTGGCGTAATGTTCCCGCAGCGGCATTGCGCGGATTAGCGAATGCAGTTCGTCCAACGGCTGTGACTTCAAGATTGATTTGATCGAATTGCGCTAAGGAGAAATAAACTTCACCACGAACTTCAAGGAGTTCAGGAATGCGAGCGCCTGGAACTGCTTTTAAAGTCTGCGGAATGCAGGTCATGTACTCCATGTTGGCTGTGACATTTTCCCCAACACTGCCACTGCCTCTTGTTACTAAAGTTTCTAACTCGCCATTTCGATAAATCGCGTTGATTGCCAGCCCGTCAATTTTTAATTCACAAAGGAATGCATGTCCGCCTACCCGAGCCAACCAATTTTCAAGTTCGGCATCATCAAAGACGTTATCCAAACTCCACATTTTTGTTGGATGCTCATACTCACCAAAGACATCGGATGCTTGACCGCCAACAGTTTGCGTTGGCGAATCGCCAGTAATTATTTCTGGATACTGTGCCTCAATGGATTCAAGCTCACGAAATAACTCGTCGTACTCAATGTCCGAAAGTGTTGGCTTGTCATGAAGGTAATAATCATTGCGGGCCTGCTCGATGAGTCCAACAACCTGATCGCGGCGTTCACGAACCTCTGATGGAATCGTCACGAATCAACCTCCCGGAGAGCCTTAGAAATGAGATTTAACATTCCTATTGTCTCGCGCGCTTGTGACAAAGACATGGAAATCAGACCACAAGGCGGCGAAAGCAAAATGTGCTGCGCCAAAGTCTGGGTCGAGAATCCAATTTGATTTGCCAAAGTCTTCAGGAATTCAATACCAGATTTCACATTTTGAGCTCTCATCCCTAGCACCATTACGTTTCCAGCATCTGACTGTTCGCCTAACACGTCTGGCAATTTTGAGCCGTAAAGCGAAGCATCGATGGACATAGCCTTGTATCCAGCGCTGGCCACTAGCCCGAAAGGCAGATTAGCTGCACATGAATGCAGGATGTTCATTCCACTATGAATTTTAGTTAGCTGGCTTAAAGCAATCTCAACCTCGTGCGGTTCTGGTGGCGTGTAAGCCCCCCATCCACTTTGAGTCTTAATCTCACCATTGATCACCGCAGGCAAAGAAGGCTCATCAATCTGCAAGATGATGTTGGCACCAGGAATACGACGCTCTATTTTTGCTACATGATCCACGGCCGCTTGAGCAAGTGCAACAGATAACTCTCGACAAACACCGCGGTCACGAAGCAATCTGTCGCCCGAGATTAATTCAAGATTTGCCGCAAGTGTCCACGGCCCAACTAGTTGAACTTTGAAATCACCTTCATAGCCCTGATACATCTCTTCGACAATGTCTAAATCTTCATCCCAAAATGCATCTGCTCGCCGTAGATCTCGTCCACGGCTACGAGCTAGTCGCCATCCAGTTGGTGATGTCTCTACCGAAAAATCTGTCGAGACTAATGATACAAGTGCAGCCGTTCGACCAATCATGTCTGCGCCTGGACCACGTTGAGGCAATTCCCCAATGTGTGGCAGTTCTTGACAAGTGTCTCGAATGATCCGAGCGACCTCTCGAACATCTACCCCCGACCACGAACCTATGCCCGTAACAGCAGCTGGCTGCACTAAACCGCAGCCGAACGTCGTGAACGTGAAATTGTAGCCGAGCCAATAACGCGAGTGCCGTCATAAAGCACCGCTGCCTGTCCAGCTGCTACGCCCCTGAGACTTTCAGCGAGTGTGATTGTGACCAATTCATCATCGACGTGGACTGTTGCTGGCAAGGCATCGCCATGAGCCCGGATTTGAACATGGACCGCTTGACCATTAACCGGTAGCGGACCACCCCAGCGAGGCTTAATAGCTTCAATGATGTCAATCTCAAGCAATGTTGGTGGGCCAATCATCACAATGTTTTGCGAAACATCGACATCAACAACATAACGGCGCTCACCATCGCCAGTCGGGTTACCTAATGCAAGACCCCGACGTTGGCCGACGGTGAATGATTGTGCACCCTTGTGGGTACCAACCTTGTTGCCAGTGACCGCATCAATCACATCGCCGGGAGAAGTCTCAATCTGTCGGGCTAGCCACCCGGCAGTATCTCCATCAGGAATGAAGCAAATGTCATGGCTGTCCGGCTTTTGTGCAACCAAAATTCCACGGGCTTCAGCCTCTGTGCGAACTTCAGTTTTAGTGCTATTGCCTAGCGGGAACATCGAGTGTGAAATCTGTTCGGAAGTTAAAACCCCAAGCACATAAGACTGATCCTTATCATGATCAATCGCGCGATGAAGTTCAGTTCCATGAGGTCCTTGGAAAACTTGGGCATAATGTCCAGTGCAAACTGCATCAAAACCAAGGGCCATCGCGCGATCTAGGAGCGCTTCAAATTTAATGCTTTCATTACAGCGCAGACATGGATTCGGAGTTCGACCAGCAGCATATTCTGAAATGAAATCGTCAATTACTTTTTCTTGGAATTCAGCAGAAAGATCCCAGACATAAAACGGTGCGCCCAACATGTCGGCAGCACGAAAAGCATCATTGGAATCTTCGATTGTGCAGCAACCGCGTGCCCCTGTTCGGTGTGATTGCGGATTGCGCGAAAGCGCCAAGTGAACTGCCGTCACATCGTGCCCAGCATCAACCGCGCGGGCTGCTGCTACGGCTGAATCAACGCCACCAGAAAGCGCGGCTAATACCTTCATCGCACACCCACTTCAAGAGCAGGCTTTGGGACCCCAGCACGCTTTGCCCGTTCGATTGCTTCGGGCAAAGCAGCAAGGAGCTCGTCCACATCATTCTTGGTTGAACTATGCCCGAGTGAAAAACGCAAAGTGCATCGCGCCAATTCTGGATCAGCGCCCATCGCGATCAATACATGTGAAGGCTGGGCTACCCCTGCATTACAGGCAGAACCTACGGAACACTCGACTCCTTTGGCATCAAGAAGCATCAAAAGTGAATCGCCAAGGCAACCTGGAAATGAAAAATGAGCATTGTTTACTAAACGATTTTCAATTGCCCCGTTGAAGATTGCATCTGGTACCAGTGCCATAACTCGAGAAACCAAGTCATCACGAAGGGTTTTCACGCGAGTTACGGTTTCATCCCTTTGCGCTACCGCTAATTCAAGACCGGTTGCAAAACCAACAATTGCTGGAGTGTCTAGCGTGCCGGAACGAACATCCCGTTCTTGCCCACCACCGTGAATCAGCGGAGTGACTGAACAATCGCGGCTAATCACCAGAGCACCTACTCCATGCGGTCCGCCGACTTTGTGCGCCGACACAGTCATCGCGCAAACACCTAGTTCAGCAAAATTCACTGCAAGCCATGACGGAGCCTGCACAGCATCTGTATGAAAACGAATTCCAAATTCGCGAGTCACTGCAGTCAGACTGGCAATGTTATTGACTGAACCGACCTCATTATTGGCCATCATCACGCTAACAAGTGCAACATCATCTGGGTTTGCGCCAATCGCATCGCGAAGTGCTTGTGGAGTGACTATCCCTTGGGCGTCTACTTCAATCCAAGTTACGGTAAATCCGTCGCTCTGTTGCAGCCACTCAACTGGATCAACAACTGCGTGGTGCTCAACACTGCTGACCAGAATACGATTTCGCTTTGCATCATTTCCGCGCTGATCCCAGGCAATACCTTTTATGGCAATATTGTTGGCTTCGGTTCCACCTGCGGTAAAAACAATTTCAGCTGGTCGCGCGCCTAATGCACGGGCAACTTTTTCACGGGACTCTTCAACAACCCGCCTGGCCTTACGGCCTGAGGCATGCAAAGAAGAAGGGTTACCTGGATCAGCCAGCAACCCTGCCATTGCCGCAACAGCCTCGGGATACATCGGGGTCGTAGCGGCGTTATCTAGATACGCCATAAAGGCTAGTCTAGGTTAGATTTTGGCCGCTGGTGTGCTGGCAAATTTAAGGTAGCGATTGCCAAAGGAATCGAGTTTTGCTTTAACAACTGGCTCAAAGAATCTTGATGAAATCTTCCAGAAAGCCAAAGTCAACGACATAACCAAGAAGTATTGCGGCCAAAAAGTACCTATTGCATCCACTTGGCTTTCAGGCAGGCGCGAAAGAACATTGTCTAAAACGGTGATTGCAAGCCAGTGCCAGGCAAATATTGGAAATGCCACAGACCCTGCAAAATTACAGACCTTCTGCATGCGCAAACTTGGATTAACTGGATTTAACTGTGCGAGCAGCACAATCAGCGGAACGAATACAAATGAGGCAAGATACGAGGCTGTGAAACCAAATTCATTATCCAAGTAGGTGAACCCTGCTACGAAAAGAATCGTCAGGACAAAGCAAGCCAGGCGAAGATCCAAACGGTTTTCATTTAACCACTTGCGCAAAAGTAAGCCGACACAAATTCCAACTATGGCTCGACCCAAGGCGTTGAACCCAAAGTAGACACCATTTTGCTGGATCCAGCCATTATCCAAATAAAATCCCAAAGCCTGGAGCCCAAAGCCGAAACATATCAAAGCCCAAAGTCGGCTTAGCCCAAAATATTTGATGCTAACTAACGTCGTTACGGTTCCCCACCAAAGTGCGGCAAGACTCCACAATGGCACTGCCCAGGTCATGGCTGCTCTGCTAGAAATTTGTAGGAGGGACACTGCCACAAACCAAGACCAAATTGGCTTGCCAAAAAATGGATTTATCTGGTTTGAGCCATCAACAATCGAACCACCCAAAATACGAATGAGTTCATAACCCAAGGAAGCGAACAAAACAACAAATACCAAGGGCCACAGGCGCGCGAATCGTTTCCAGAGGAAGCGCGAAATACCAGCATCTGAATGATGATTCTGACTCATCCGCTTAACGGATTCGTAAGCCACGAACCCGCTAAGGACAAAGAAAAAATCAACGACTGCGTAGTGGATTTGTTGAATGTGAAGAATGGAATTTAATGCGGAGTTACCTACATGTGTTGAAACAACAATTAGGGCGCCAAACCCCCGGAAGAGGTCAAGGTAGAGAAACCTTTGGCCCTGTTGCTGCAAAATTCTCAATGCAATCCCCGTAATAACTAGTCAATAAGCGCGATTACCTATTTCCTATTGTTTAACACTTCTATCAATTTTGGCACAATCTCGCTAACGTCACCGACAATACCTAGGTCTGCATTGTGCAGCATTGGAGCATTCTCATCTATATCAATGGCGACGACGAATCTCGCACTTTGCATACCAGCCAGATGATGAATTGCGCCCGATATACCAAGCGCGAAATACAAATCTGGTGAGACTGTGGTTCCGGACTGGCCGACAAGTAAATCACTCGGACACAACTGCAAGTCGACTACCGCTTGTGTTGCGCCGATTGCCGCACCTAAGACATCGGCTAAACCTTCAACACAATTTTTAAAATTCTCTTGATCGCCTACTCCCCTACCGGCTCCGATAATAATTTTGGCTTCGGTTAATTTCGGCCTCGAGCTTGTCTCAGTGCGAGGGCCCAACTTGACCGTGAGTGCTTTAGTTGAATCAGCAAAATTGGTGTATACCTCGACAGCCTTAAATTCTTTTTGCGCGCTTTCAACACCTGGGTCATTCGGATGAACAGTGACCACTGGGAGAACGGTGACAATCGTCACTCCGGTACTAACTGAGGAAATAACCGTGGAAAATCCACCAAAGATTTCTTGGTGCGCAATTAACTTTTCGCTCTGATCAAATTCCAGCGCAGAAATATCCGTCAGTACTCCACTATTCGAAAGAACAGAAACTCTGCCTGCTATTTCTTTGTTATCAACTGAAGTCTCTAATAAAACCGCATCGGGTCTATAAGAAGTAATTAACTCGGTAAGAAAATCTGCCTTGGCTGCATTTCCATGGTTAGAGATTTTTTCATTTGTATTCAAATAGATCGCGCTAGCCCCGTATTCGGCCAATTCTGCAAGTAACTCGTCTGAAACTGCAGAGCAAAGAGCCACCGAAACATCACCAAGCCTGCTAGCAAGGCTCACCAGGCCAAGGGTTGCTTTAGGCCAAGCCAATTCAGTCGGTTCGGCAAGGACAAGAATATTTTTCATTTCATTCCGCCTTAGATGAATTTCTTGGCGATAAGAAAATCTTCAATGGCTGATACGGCGCCAGACTTATCCACTATTCGCCCTGCGGACCTTGGTGGTCGCAAAGTTTGAGAATGCACTTTGGTAACACTTTGCAAATTGGAAGTTAATCCCAAATCCGAAAGTGAAATTTCTTCAATCTCGGCTTTTTTAGAAGCCATAATGGCTTTGAAATTTGGCATCTTTGGGGTGTTAATCTTGTCAGTCACAGAAACAACTACTGGCAATGGTGCCGAAAGCTCATCGATTCCAGATCCCGAAACTCTTTGGACTCGGGCAATTCCTGACTCGATTTCTAGACCTAATGCCATCGTGAGTGTCGCAACGTTTAGTCGCGTACCAACCATTGAGGGAATAACTCCCATGCCAGCATCCGTTGATGCTGAGCCAAAAAGTATCAAGTCAAAGTCTCGCGGTTTCAAGTAACTGGTCAAAACAAGTGATGTAGCAAGCGCATCAGCGCCGGCCAGAGCCTCATCAGTAACTAATGCGGCATTATTTGCTCCAAGTGCTAAGGCCTTTCGCAAACTATCTACTGCGCGAGATGGCCCCATGGACACCACAGTTACTTCGCCATCAAACTGCTCGGCCTTACGCACAGCTTCTTCGATAGCGAATACATCTCCCTCGCTGATTACTCGGTCGGCTGCATCTCTATCTAAATTCAAAGAGTCG
>VFKC01000076.1 GCA_009885745.1 Actinomycetota bacterium | reverse complement strand
TCGAACCGCAGACCTTCTCCTTACCATGGAGACGCTCTACCGACTGAGCTAAAGGGGCAATGTCGTGCCCCGATAGCCTACCGAAAAGTTACCTCAAGGGCGAAATTGAGGGTTAATGCGCGAATTTACGCAGGACATCCAACGTGCTGAACAACCGGCTTGTCATCTTCTAAAACAATCGCAGTGCGCAGAGTCAAAGTCTTTGAGCCCTTGAATATTTTTACGACTGCTAAACCGACATTATTTGATACCGCGCTGACGCTATCCACAATGAAACGATCAGGAAGGCCCTTTACACAGGTGACTCGATCTGTTCCAGCAGCAGCTGTGCTGTTGTTTTGCAGGTCGGCATTTAGACCGCTGTGCGCATAGATGTCTTCTTCAACACAACTTTGCATTGTGCGAGTCTTATCTGTTGAGCGGCACATCAGGTAATCGCGATAGAAGTTATTAGCAGCCTCGGCCATCTCTGTGTCAGTGAAGTCCATTTCATAAGAACCGGATGGTATCTGCGCTTCATCAGTGCCCTTTGAGCAGCCAGCAATGCTAAGCACCAATGCGCTAGCAACGACCAAAACCTTTAGATTGCTAATTTTCATGCCTTCACCTTAACGCAAGAACAGGCAAACTCTGACATTGGTATCTCCCTGGAGAGAAAATCAGTAATTCGCCCACAAATTGCAATAAAGCCCTATGCAGGTGCGATTTCAGCGATCAGATTTTCAATCAGGGTCTTGATTTCATCGCGAATCGGGCGAACCGATTCAACACCCTGGCCGGCTGGATCTTGAAGTTTCCAGTCAAGGTAAGTCTTACCCGGGAAAATCGGGCAAACATCGCCACAGCCCATTGTGATCACAACATCCGATGCTTGGACAGCATCAGTGGTCAGGATCTTTGGAGTTTGTGTTGATAGATCAATACCAATTTCATTCATGGCTTCAACCACGGCTGGGTTGATTGTGTCAGCTGGTGCTGAACCTGCTGAGCGAACTTCGACCCGATCGCCAGCAAGATGGGCTAGAAATCCAGCTGCCATCTGTGAACGACCTGCGTTGTGGACGCATACGAATAAGACGCTTGGCTTGTTATCTGACATGTCTAGTCCATTTCTATTTCGGTTTGGTTTTTGAAAAATGCGACAAGGCCAACTGCGACCACCGCACCAACTAATTGAAAGAGGATAAATGCTGGTACTGAATCGGGAGCAATTCCGGCAAAAGTATCTGAGAATGCGCGACCAATTGTCACGGCTGGATTGGCAAAGGCTGTTGATGATGTGAAGAAAATCGCTGAGGCGATCCAGGCCGGAACTGCGACCGGAATCCAATTAGCGCGTTCGGTGTCGACCAAAATAAGAATTACAAACAGCAGGCCTGCAGTGGCAACTATTTCGCCAATCCATAACCCGTGAGTACTGCGCACGTGTGTTGATATTTGGTAAGCCGCTTGGTCGAACATGACATTGGCAAGAATTGCGCCAAGTATCGCGCCGACAATTTGGGCGGGAATAAAAAGCAGGGCAAGTTTTATGCTTATTGATTTACGCCAAAGCATTACCAAGGTCACGACTGGATTGAAATGTGCTCCGCTTATCGGACCGAATAGCGCAATCAAAACGCCTAAGGCTGCGGCTACGCAAATTGCATTTATAAACATCGCTAGTGCGGCATCGGTAGTAAGACTGTCAGCCATGATTCCGGAGCCAACAATGTGACAAACTAAAGTGGCAGTACCTAAAAACTCGGCAAATAGCGAGCGAGCATTGTTTGTTTGCATTTCCCCAGGTCAATTCATTAGCTGATGACTCAATATTAGTCTGTATTTGTTGCCCGATAAACCAAGAAGCGCCAGACCTTTTTACAGGTCTAGCGCTTCAGTGGTGGCAGATGAAGGGTTCGAACCTTCGAAGCTTTCGCGACGGATTTACAGTCCGCTCCCATTGGCCACTCGGGCAATCTGCCATGTCATCTTGGTTAGGAGATAACTCAAGTAAGAATACAGACACAACGCCTATGTGTGCCAATCGCGTTGGCAAACTAGCCAATGACCAGTTCCTGGCAATGGAAACGATATAATCATTTTTGAGAGTTTTCATTTTCTTTAAGGGGTTACATCATGGCCGATTCCAGTTTTGACATTGTTAGCAAAGTAGACCGCCAAGAGGCAGATAACGCGCTACAACAGGCTGCTAAAGAACTCGTAACCCGCTTTGACTTCAAGGGTACCGACACAGTTATCGAGTGGAAAGGTGAACTCGGTATCGAAATCACTTCTGCTACCGAAGATCGCGCAAAGGCTGCCCTTGAGGTTTTCCGCGAGAAGTTAGTTAAGCGCGGAGTCAGCCTAAAGGCGCTCAAAGCTGATGAGCCGAGAATCTCAGGTAAAGAATACAAAATCAATGCGGAATTTAAAGCAGGGATAAATCAGGAGCAGGCTAAAAAGATCGGCAAACTGATTCGTGATGAAGGCCCCAAAAATGTGAAGTCACAAATCATGGGAGAAGAGCTTCGAGTAACTAGCAAGAGCCGTGATGACCTGCAGGAAGTCCAGAAATTACTTGCAGATGCTGACCTAGATTTTGCGGTTCAGTACACCAACTACCGCTAAGTTTTTTAACGAGCGAAATTACTCAGCTGCTGAATCTGCTGAGTCATCGTTATCTTCTGAATCAGAATTGTCTGATTCAGAATCGTCGCCCTCAACTGGAGTTGGGTATTCAGAATCAATTTCTTTTGGCGCTTCTTCGCAGATTGAAACCTCAGGCAATGGGATTTCCTCGAAAACCTCTGGTGGAGCTGGCGGGCAAACAATAATTTCTGGAATCTCTTTCTCTTCGTCAGGCACAGTTGGATCAACCGGCATTGGACGATCCGGTCTTGGGCAATCAAGGCTCAGGCAATAAACAACATCGCCCTTATCGCCTTCGTCACTGGAGTCACCTGAGTCACCTGTGCTGCCATCGTCACCTGAGTCACCATCTTCACCATCAACTGGCGGCAAGGGATCAATCGGATGTGGTCGGTCATCTCCGTCGACGTGCCACCAGTATGGGTAGTAATCAGGATGTGTTGGTACGTCTCCAGTTAATGCAACAAATGCATCTTCGGCTGCCTGTAGTGATTCATAAAATGGGCGCATGTGCTCATTGGAATTAATGCTGTAGTTCAGGTACAACTCATTTAATTCGCCATAGTAAGAGTTAGTGGCATCGTTGATTTCACGCTCGGTTTCTAATGTTGCCAGGATGTTTAAGTAAGCCTGCATGCGCTCATTAACGCCATCATTCAGGACCGCAGAATCGCTCAGACTTGTTGCATACTGCTCGAGGTCAAGGACCTTATTAGCTTTGCGGTACACATAGATTGCTTCAAGTGCACTTGCCCCAGACTCAGTTGATGCATCAAATGTCGCGGCATCATAATCAGCCAAGGCTAAATACTTTGCTTCAGTTAAGGCTTGATTTGCAACAACATTGACCGCGTTCAATTCAGCCTGCGGATCACGAATTGCAACCAAATAATCCAAGTAATTTTTCATGTAAGAAACTTGGGAGAATTTTTCCGATGACACCCAAGACTGGTTTAAGGTATCTCGCGCTTGCGAAGTCGCAGATTCAAATGCTAGGTATCCCAATTGAATCGCAGCATGGTAATCGTTCTGCGCAGTCGTCATCGCTTCGTTGAAAGCCAAAAGCTGTGCGGTGGGTTTGCCAATTCGCGGACCGTAATAGTCACAGCGCTTGTTGCGCGAAAACTCGCTCTGATGGCAAAAAATTGGCATTGAGGCACTGATACTGCCCGAAGGATCATTTTCAGATGGGTCTGCAGTAGGCAAATCTGTTGGAGCATCAGGTGTTAGGGAATCCAGGATGTTGTCCAGCAAGGCTCTACGAGATGCTTGCTTAGTTTGTTCTGCTGCTTTGGCATCTGCAATTTTCTTAGCAGCAGCCTTCTTAGCAGCTAAACGCTTGGCAGCAGCTTTCTTAGCGGCGGCTTTCTTTGCGGCTAAACGCTTGGCGGCAGCCTTCTTAGCAGCAGCCTTCTTTGCCGCAGCTCGCTTAAGAGCAGCTTTTTTCGCAGCGG
>VFKC01000084.1 GCA_009885745.1 Actinomycetota bacterium | reverse complement strand
GGTTATTTGGTGCAAGCAAAGGCTAGCCCTGGACTAAAGTCAGTCATTCCTATTTATTCATCGGCAATAAAGATAAATCTGCAGTGGCAAAATGTTTTGTATACATTCAACTGGATTGTTTTTGCAATCATTATTTGCTGCATGTGGATTCGTGTTGTTCGAGATGAAACTGAAGAAAACATTTCAACACCAGATGTAGCACAATAGAGCCATGACCACTTCAAATGTAGATGTTCAAGGTACATGGACATTTTTTAAGTACATGGCACTCATAGTTGGCACAGTACTTCTAGGACTTACTGGATTGTTGATTTATGTTCGTGGATTTGGAAACGAAAAACCAGAACTTTATGCAGCAGCATGGACTGCGCATGGCTGGTTATTTCCCGTTTATGTGATTTCCACTTTTGCGCTGGCTCAAAAACTTAAATGGTCACTGCCCAAAACATTGTTGGTAATGATTGCCGGCACAGTTCCGCTGATGTCTTTCATTGCCGAGCGCAATGTTGCTAGCGAGATAAATGTCGCTAAAGACGTAGTAGAAATTCCTTAAATCCAGCGGTGTGAACCTTCGGGCTGATCTGCCCAACTGCGCTCGTCTTCAATCGGCTCAACATGGGTATTGATAGTTGAGTTTGGTAGCAGTGCACCAATTGCTTTTTCAATTTCTTCAGATAAATCGTGGCCACGTTGGATATCCCACGCTCCTGGCACCAAGATGTGCATCGAAACAAAGCGATGCTGCCCAGCTTCACGGGTTTGTAGTGCGTGAAATTTCACAGTGTCCGTTTCAAACTTTTGCAAGACACCCACAATTGCTAAGTGATCTTCATCAGAGAGGGCCTTATCCATCAGGCCGCTAGTGCTTTCACGAAGTAAATTCACCCCAGTAATGATGATGTTGAGTCCAACTGCCAGCGCAACAAGAGCGTCTAGGCGCAGCCACCCCGTTAATTGAACGGCTGCAACTCCAATGACAACTCCCACAGATGTCCAAACATCAGTCATCAAATGTTTGCCATCTGCCACTAAAACAGGTGAACGATTGGCGCGACCTGCTCTAAGGAGCACCATGGCCACAACGCCATTAAGGAGTGAAGCTACGGTAGAGATTGCCAGCCCCCAGCCGAGCTGCTCGAGAGGTTGTGGATTCATCAAGCGTTCAATTGCGGTGCCGATAATTACTACCGCGGCAAGAAGAATCATGAACCCTTCAACTTGAGCTGAAAAATACTCTGCTTTTCCTCGTCCAAAGTGATGCTTAGCATCCGCTGGTTTCATCGACGCTCTTAGAGCAATCAGCGCAACAATTGCTGCAACGATATTTACGATTGACTCCAACGCATCAGATAGCAGGCCTACTGAACCAGTAAAAAGGTATGCACCGATCTTCATGCCAAACACGGCGAAACCAGTTGCAATCGAAAGCCAAGCAAACTTTGTTAAGTCCACGCCTTTATTGCTCGTATGGTTTACCGACATATTGACATCCTCACTTACTTTATGGATTTTAAAATCTAAGAATTAGTAAGACTAACTATTTCGCTAAAGCCTATCTGAGACTATCGAACAACAATTTCAAGCGGTGATGTTGCGAAGGTTCCCAAAACCGGATCTATGGCTTGAGCTTTAAATCGTACGATGCCAACCCTTGGGCCAACTCCACATTCAATACTCCACACGCCCTTTTTGGTGGACTTGGTCGTTCGCACAACTTTCCATGCACCGTTACCAATGCGCCGTGACACTTGCACAACAACTGACGCAGTCGTTGGAATCAAATTCCCGCGCACAGTCACGGTGCGATTTATTCGACCATTAGCGGGACCACCGATGGTGATTTGAGGTGCAGTAAGGCTGACATGCTCGGTTGATTCAATCTTTCCGGCGTTGTTAGTAGCAACCACTTTCAGAGTGTGGCTGCCAAGTTGGACATCGTCCCAACCTAAAACCCAAGATCCATCAAGCCCTGATTTTGTTGTGGCAATAGTGCTCCAAGTTTCGCCAACTTTTTCATTCAACGTTACGGTCACATTTTTTTGAATTGGGTCAAGGCCACCGGTAATGCTGTACGACCCAGTCGAAATTTTTGCTTTTGGCCAAACCAATTTTGTTATATTCCGCAGGGGCGTAGTTGTTGGTGTTGGCGTCACTGATTTAGTTGGTGTCGGCGTAACTGAATTTGAAGGTGAGGCACTCGGTGTTGGCGTCGGCACTGAAATCAAAGAAGTGCTGGATTTGATTGAGCGCAGATAAGTTGATTTGACGCCTAAAACCCAACGTAGAGAATCTGGCGAGATCTTTGCGTTGGGCCCAACCGTGACGGCCGTGACTTTTCCGCTGGCATCGGTTAGGGATAACTTGCTAACTCCACCACTTGCATAAAGTGTGCTGACTTTGAATGACTTAACATTCTTAATCGGCACTCCCACATTGTTCAAATTTCTTACTAACTCACCCTGTTTAATTGTGTGCGCCCACTTTATGTTCGGATTTCCGGTCGCTGGGTCAAGGGCCCAATGGTCATCTACAACACTTGACCAGGGGTAAGTGGTTGCTCCCCAAACTTCTTTGATGGGCTGACTTGCCCCACCGGTTGCTGAGGAAAAGAATGCCTTGATTACATTGCCCTTGTAGAGGATTACTTTGCCTTTACCAGTGCCAGACTTGGGAATACTTGCTTTGACTGCGCTAACCCACCGGGTGCCTAAAGTTGAATATTCCTTGTTGAAGCCAACGTAGTTTTGATCTGCAATTGTCGAATACATATGACACAAGCAGGCTGCGCGCACCTTTGTGTTATCAAATGAGACGGCCGATCCTGAACTCAAGGTCGCAAGGTATGTCGCATAAGCATAAGAACGTGCTGCAATAACTTGTGCGCCTAGGGCATCTGCTTCCCACGAAGAGGGCACCTCACCAATGCCATACAGATATTCATCACCAAGTCGCAATTTGTTGACAACGTTTAGGTCGCGAGAGGTGTCACCGAATTTTCCCCCGGCGATTTCAATGATTCCGTAGCGATAGCGGTGTGGGCATGAGTCAAAACCTGAGGGTTTTGCACCTGCAAAATAATCTTTACAAGTAGCACCTAACGCGGTCTTGGCAGCTCCAGATGAGTACCCATTTGCCACATTAATTACGGTTGATGCATCAGCGTTTCCAGCAACACCATTCCATGTCACGGTTGCAGTTGTGCCGCTTATTGCAGAGCCGTCGGCAAAAGTCGCTCGCGTAGTGGAACTCGAAATAGAGAATACAACTGGGGTATTAGCTGGGATTGTCCGGGTGTTAGATCCCATACTGATTGTCATTTTTCCGCCAGTGCCGCCAAGAGCTTCACTGCGAATAGCAACATATGACTGATCTTGGGCCAAACTGACCCGCAGGTCTTGTGTACTTGATTGAGTGGCAATCGTAGTTCCCACGTAATAGTGCGCAACAATCTGTTCGGCCTTGTATCCGGCAAGAGCCATTCCGCGTGATCCGTACTGACTCAAGCCAACACCGTGGCCAAACCCGGAGCCATTGATGGTAAAACTAGCAGGAATTTTGACCGATGTGGCCGCGCTGCTTGGGATTTGTGGCGCAATTGCACCAAGGATTATGGTCGCTGACAGCGAAATCCTTGATAATTTCTTGACCAGTTTCATAATTTTGCCAAAACAGTGGTTGGGGGAAGTCTGCTTATTGTTCGAACGTAACATAAATGCCCGATAACTCGAGGTATCAAACCTAGGTCTGTCGTCAGAAATCTGACTGGGCGCCGTCTTCGGTGGTGATTGTGATGCGCCTGATGCTGTGACTTACGATGTATTAGAACAAGATTTATAAACTGCTTGAGCGTCCCACAACTAGGCAAGGAAAACCTGTGATTCTTTTAGACAAAATCCTGCGTGCTGGCGAAGGCAAGATTCTTCGAACTCTTGACTCATTAAAGAATCAGGTTAATGAATTAGAAGAGCATTTTGTTGCGATGAGCGATGAAGAACTTCGTGGGATGACTGACCTGTTTCGTGAGCGTTTACAAGCAGGAGAGACCCTTGATGATCTTCTTCCTGAAGCATTCGCGGTAGTTCGCGAAGCAAGTAAGCGCACACTTGGCCAGCGTCACTATGACGTGCAGATTATGGGTGGCGCGGCCCTACACCTTGGCAATATCGCTGAGATGAGAACTGGTGAAGGTAAGACGCTAGTTTCAACCTTGCCGGCTTACTTAAATGCCTTGGCCGGTGAAGGTGTCCACATCATTACCGTAAATGATTATCTTGCTGCTCGCGATGCGCAATGGATGGGACGTGTGCATAGGTTCTTAGGTTTAAGTGTTGGCACGATTGTTTCCGACATGAAGCCCGAAGCACGTCATAAGGCTTACCAAGCAGACATCACCTACGGAACAAATAATGAATTTGGTTTTGATTACCTGCGCGACAATATGGCTTGGTCAACACAAGATCGCGTTCAACGAGGCTATGCCTTCGCCATCGTCGATGAAGTCGACTCGATCCTTATCGATGAGGCTCGCACGCCTTTGATTATTAGTGGACCGACCGACCAGCAAACTAAGTGGTATGCGGAATTTGCGCGCCTTGTTCCTCGCCTCGAGCGCGAAGTTGACTACGAAGTTGATGAGAAGAAGCGCACGATTGGAGTTCTTGAACCAGGAGTTGCAAAAGTAGAAAACTGGCTGGGAATAGACAATCTGTACGAATCAGTAAACACTCCACTTGTTGGCTTCATGAACAATGCGCTTAAAGCTTTGGCGCTATTCAAGCGCGACAAAGATTACGTCGTGATGGATGGCGAAGTGCTAATCGTTGACGAACACACAGGCCGAATCTTGGCTGGTCGTCGTTACAACGAAGGTATGCATCAAGCAATCGAAGCAAAAGAAAATGTGAAGATTCAAAACGAAAATCAGACTCTGGCCACCATTACCTTGCAAAACTTCTTCCGGATGTACGAAAAGATTTCTGGCATGACTGGTACAGCCATGACAGAAGCATCTGAATTTGATCAGATTTACAAGCTTGGTGTTGTACCGATTCCAACTAACCGTTCTGCTCAGCGCATCGATTCCACGGACCTGGTGTATCGCACTGAAGATGCAAAATTCAAGGCAGTTATCGAAGACATCATTGAGCGCAACAACAATGGTCAGCCAATTCTTGTGGGAACTGCAAGTGTTGAAAAGAGCGAATTGATGTCGGCCTACTTGAAGAAGGCTGGAATTCGACATGAGGTTTTGAATGCAAAACAGCATGAGCGTGAAGCCTCGATTATTGCGGATGCTGGTCGCAAGGGTTCTGTAACGGTTGCGACAAATATGGCCGGTCGTGGAACGGACATCATGCTTGGCGGAAACCCTGAATTCCGTGCAACCGCCGAGTTAGAACTTCGTGGACTTGATCCGGTTGAGCATGCTGCTGAATACGAAGCAGCATGGCCGGCCGTTCTTGAACAAGCAAAACAAGATGTTAGTGATGAGCATGAAGAGGTTGTAAATGTCGGTGGCCTTTATGTTCTGGGCACTGAGCGTCACGAATCCCGCCGAATTGACAACCAGTTGCGTGGTCGTTCCGGTCGCCAAGGCGACCCGGGCGAGACTCGCTTTTACTTATCTCTTGAAGATGATTTGATGCGTCTTTTCAAGGGCGAAATGGTCAACAGTTTCCTACAGCGCTTCAATGTGCCTGATGATGTGCCAATCGAAGCCAAGATGGTGACGAATGCTATCCGTTCTGCCCAGACTCAGGTTGAGGCGCAGAACTTTGAAATTCGTAAAAACGTTTTGAAGTATGACGAGGTAATGAATCGTCAGCGCCAAGTTGTTTATGCAGAGCGCGCACGCGTTCTAGATGGTGCCGATGTTAAAGAGCAGATTCTGGAATTCATCGACACCACCGTCACTGGTTATGTTTCTTCGGCCACAGCCGAGGGCTATCCAGAAGATTGGGATATGGATGCGCTCTGGACTGCGCTGAATACTTTGTACTCAGTTTCTTATTCAGTGGCAGAGGTCGTTGTGCTTGCTGGTGGATCGCGTGAAGATTTGTCCACTGAATTCCTTACCCAAACTTTGATTGATGACATCACTTCGAGTTACCAAGCGCGTGAAGATGAACTTGGCGATCCCGTGATGCGTGACCTTGAGCGCCGCATCATTTTGACGGTCCTTGATCGCAAGTGGCGTGAGCACTTGTACGAGATGGATTACCTCCAAGAGGGAATCGGTCTGCGTGCGATGGCACAGCGTGATCCGCTAGTTGAGTACCAGCGTGAAGGCTATGACTTATTCGTAGCCATGATGGAAGGCATTAAAGAAGAGACTGTCGGTTTCTTATTTAATGTTGAAGTCACGGTGACTGAAGACGATGGAGAAGGAGTCGCCGATCAACCGATGATTTCGGCCAAGGGTCTTGAAACTCCTAAGACTCCAACTCAACTCCAGTACACCGCTCCCGGTGAGACGGGCGAGGCTGTCAGTCAGGCCAAGAGAACGGTTAGTGACGAATATGCAAATGTTGGTCGCAACGATGATTGCCCATGTGGTTCAGGTAAGAAGTTCAAGAAATGCCACGGAGCGCCCGGCGCGTAATTAAAGGCCCATACCCCAAATCAGGGTAGTTGCTCGCCATCGTCCATCAAGACCCTCAAGTCGAAGCGCCAAAGCAAATGAACGATTTGGCGTGCCAAAAACGGCACTGACTTCAGCCACGCCATCATCGGTTTCATGAACATGGATACTGCGAACTGCCAGACGTGGCATTGCCGAACTAATCACATGCCCTTGCACCTGTTTCATGATGTCTGGCGCTAACCAACGAGTCAGCTGCGTGGCTGGGCGTATCCCGTTGATGACTTCGACTAATCCATGGACAAGGCGCATTGACCATTGTTTGGCCGAAGGAAGATCCAGACGAGAAGTCGGTTGAGGATCAAAATTATCTGGTGATAAAGGCGCCACTCTTGGTGCTAGAAGACGTTGAACATTCGCGTTGGAGGCATTGGGCCATTCAAATGGGATAACTTCCTGCAATCCGTACTTTGTGCGCACTGGCAGTTGCGTAATAGTCGCTTGGGTATCCCGGTTGCTCAGTGGTGTTGGCCAAGCGTAAATAATTGCAGTCATTTCTCCCCCTTTGATGTCACGGTCGCCCGATGACCTTTGGCATGCGCATTGTTGCGAGTGCTTGCAGTTAGGTGCAGGCAGGTGTCATACCCCACTTTTTACTGTTACTAACGTTTGTAAGTTGCTAATTTGTGTAAGTCAATAGCAAGAGTTTCAAGTGCCAAATTCTGTGGATAACCAGTTTTGAATTGGACGACTCTGAGCATGATGTGTGCAGAGGTGATTGAGATGACAAGTTTTGGCGCGCATGAACAGCCAGCATTTGAACTACTGGATGCTCTGGAAAATGTGATTTCGCTGGCACAGGATGATTTAGCTAGCGAGGCAAGAATGGACTTGGCGCAAGAAGTCTCCGAAACTGTGCGCCACGAACATTTGTTTGTTTATTGGCGTGACCG
>VFKC01000022.1 GCA_009885745.1 Actinomycetota bacterium | reverse complement strand
TCTTCGTACGGCAAAGAATGTCCCACATAAATCGGATAGAAATACCAAGCCAACAATGCGGCTGCGACAAGAACAACAATTAGTGGCCAGAAGTTGTTTATGATTTTTTCCCACTCAGCCTTATGGGGACGCTGGCGAATATTCTTCACGATTATCTGATTCAAGTAGTGAAGTGCAATGGCAAGCGCAATCACGGTGAATGGAACAAAAACAACTGAATAGAAATTAAATACTGTTCGATTCGGGAAGAAAAGCCAAGGAACCCAGCCAGCAGCGAAGGCTACAACAACGGGCAGAGCCGCACTGTTCGCCCGACGAACTGCCAGAGTCAACATGAATACCAGTGCAAGTGCACCGCCCCACCAAATGAGCGGGTTGCCCAGTGGCATAACTTCTTGAGCACATGTGGCTGCACCGCAAGTTTGTTCAGAGCCGTAGAAAAAACTTGTCGGGCGGATCATCAACGGCCAACCCCAAGCATTCGCTTGGTAACTG
This sequence comes from Actinomycetota bacterium, assembly GCA_009885745.1. Taxonomy (GTDB): domain Bacteria; phylum Actinomycetota; class Actinomycetes; order S36-B12; family UBA5976; genus UBA5976. The sequence goes on along the minus strand of VFKC01000022.1, from coordinate 8,079 downwards.
TGAACGGAGGTTAAGTTCGTGTGAAAACTATACATTTCCTCGTGATAGTGCAAGAGACTACGAAAAGCCTTTGGCAGGATTCCGCTGCCATTAGTCTCTGCCCAATTGCGACTCCATGCCCCAGTTGAGTTAAACCAACCAAACCAGGAAACAAAGTAAGTGGCTAAAACGACAACGGGGAGCAGTAGCGCAGTCAAGACATCCTGAATTGCCCAGGTTTTAACGTGATTAGGTTGATTAAATTCGCGACGAACCTGAAAGTCCCAGAACAACATCAATATCCAAAAAGCCACCGCGAAATAAACGCCACTCCATTTCGTCGCGATTGCAAGTCCAAGACTCAAAGCCATAGACCAGCGCCACCAGCGAATCCCGACACTGAGGTGATCACGCATGCGATCGCGAACAAAATCTCTATCGAGAATCAAACAGCCAAATGCGCAGAGCACAAAGAATGACAGCGTTGTGTCGAGCAAGGCTGTTCTGCTCATCGCGATGTGTAGGCCGTCAATTGCCAAAAGGAAACCGGCCACGTTACCAATTAAGTTTGAATTTGTGATTCGTCTTGCAATTCGGGCAGTTAGTACCACACTCAGAATTCCCAAGACACAAACGGATATACGCCAGCCGAATGGAGTGGCCCCGAAGAAATTTTCACCGATAGCAATAATCCACTTACCAAGTGGAGGATGCACGATGTATGACGGATCTGGTTTGAAAATACCCAAATAGTTTTGACCATCTGAAGCTAGAAGTTTGGCATCAGCGCCTTCAACCATTTGGCGTTCGTACCCAAAGTTGAGCAGGGATAACGCGTCCTTGGCGTAGTAAGTCTCATCAAAAACCAAGGCTTTGGGAAAGCCCAAGCCAGGTAGGCGCAGGATTAAAGCTAATAGCGCCAAAAGCAGTGGACCAGTCCAACCAAAGAGCCCGCCGCGAGCAGGGACTTTAATGTCATCCGCGAACCGCTCAACCTTTTCCAAGGTGCTTATGTCACTGTTGGCCTCTTGATTGTTACTTACCAGAGCAGAATTTTTTTTCACCACAACAACAAACTACCCCTAGCGCATAGATTTGCGAGATGATGGGTCGCATGTCAGGTCGCTTATTCCTCGCCGCAACACCAATAGGCAATGTGGGAGATGCATCGATTCGCCTGAGAGAGTTACTTGGGCAGGCTGACATTATCGCGGCTGAGGATTCTCGCCGGGCGCACAGATTGCTGTCAGACATGGGCGTAACTTATGTTGGGCAAATCTGGTCTTTCTATGATGCGGTTGAACAAGTAAAGAGTCCAGAAATTATTGATCGAGTTGAAGCTGGCGCAACCGTTGTGATGATTTCGGATGCTGGCATGCCATCCGTTAGCGACCCTGGCTATCGCTTAGTTCGCGAAGCAATTGAACGAGGCGTGAATGTCTCAGTTGTCCCTGGGCCTTCCGCAGTGCTTGCCGCACTTGCAATCAGCGGACTACCCGTAGACCGATTCACTTTTGAAGGATTTCTGCCTCGAAAATCCGGTGAGCGTTTGGCGGCACTTACAGAACTGGAAATTGAGAAACGCACGATGGTGTTTTTTGAAGCACCCCATCGATTGTCTGAGACCATAAAAGCGATGCTGGAAGTTTTCGGCCCGCAACGCCAAGTTGTTGTTTGTCGTGAACTAACTAAAACCTATGAAGAGATCATCCGTGGTGATTTGGCGCACTTAGCATCGTGGGTTGACCGAGAAATACTAGGGGAAATAACAATCGTTCTGCATGGAGCTAGCGAGCAAGCCCCAAGTTTGGCAAGCGATTGGGTTGAACAAGTGGCAACCCGGGTAGCACTTGGAGTGTCTCAACGCGATGCGATTGCCGAAGTCGCCAAAGAAATGCATGTACCAAAACGAGATGTCTACGATGCCGTACTGGCTAGTCTCAGACTGCAGTGATAACTCACACGCCGGCAAGACTCTAGAATTACGCACATGACTTCACCACAAAATAAGGCATTTTATTTAACGACGCCGATTTACTACGTAAATGATGCCCCACACATCGGGCATGCGTACACAACTGTCGCTGGTGATGTCATGACCCGCTGGCTCCGAATGGCTGGTGAGAATGTGTGGTTCTTGACTGGTACTGATGAACACGGACAAAAAGTCCTACGAACAGCCGAGGCTAATAATGTTGCGCCACAAGTTTGGGCCGACCGATTAGTCCAAGATGCTTGGCTGCCAGTCCTTGATGTGATTGATGCCAAAAATGATGATTTCATCAGGACCACTGAGCCGCGCCATATTGAGCGAGTTCAAAAGTTTCTGACTGGTTTGAAAGATGCTGGTGAAATCTACGAAGGTGCCTATGAGGGGCCATATTGCGTTGGGTGCGAAGAGTTTAAGCTTCCTGCTGATTTGATTACTAATGAGTCGGGCGAAAACTTATGTCCGATACATTCCAAGCCAGTTGAGCAGATCAGCGAGACTAACTATTTCTTCAAGTTATCTGCATATACTCAGCGTCTAATCGCGCACTACGAGGCTAATCCACATGCTGTGCGACCTGAGTCGGCCTATAACGAAGTTATGTCTTTCCTGCGCTCAGGACTTTTAGATCTTTCAATCTCTCGTTCAACTTTTGACTGGGGTATTGAAGTCCCTTGGGATCCAAGTCAAGTTGTTTACGTTTGGTTTGATGCGTTACTAAATTATGCAACTGCAGTTGGTCTTGGCGATGACCCAGAATCAGTCGGAGGCCAGAAGTTTGCCCAGACTTGGCCGGCTGATGTCCACCTTGTGGGTAAGGACATTCTGAGATTCCACGCCATTATTTGGCCAGCAATGTTGATGGCAGCGAATCTCGCGTTACCAGGATGTGTATTCGCCCATGGCTGGTTACTCGTTGGTGGCGAAAAGATGAGCAAGAGCAAATTGACTGGCATCTCGCCTAAAAGCATTGTTGATTTGGTCGGCTCTGATGCATTCCGTTATTACTTCTTACGTGCAATTACCTTTGGAAATGACGGGGCCTTCTCATGGGAGGACCTCGTTGCAAGGTACACATCTGAACTTGCTAATGGTCTGGGAAATCTAGCAAGTCGTGTTCAAGCCATGGTTGGGAAATATTTTGATGGAGCCTTGCCCGCCCCAAGCGAATATGCTCCAGCAGATCTGGCGATTCAAGAGTTGTTGGCCAAGACTGCTAAATCAGCGGATGAGTCGGTTCGTGATTTTGATTTCCAATCGGGGATTATTGCGGTCAAAGAATTCATCGATGCAGTCAACCTTTATGTAACTGAGCAACAGCCATGGGTTATCGCCAAGGGTGAAGATGTCCAAAGCCAAGAGCGCCTAGCCACGATTCTTTACACAATCTGCGAGTCTCTGCGGGCGATTTCAATTCTTTACTGCCCGATAATGCCAAAGTCGATGTCTACTCTCTGGCAGGAAATTGGCGCTACTGAGTCAGGACTTGTACAAAGCTTGAATGGTGTTGGCACCTGGGGTCAGCTAAAACCTGGAGTCGCCATAGTTAAAGGCGAGTCAATGTTCCCGAGGATTGAAGAGCCAGCCTCTATTTAAGTTGCTGATAGCGCAGTTCGAATAGTCTGCGCAAACACTTTGCCCCCTACAGGAGTTAGATGAACTCCATCTTGGACAAAGTAACCCGGATGCCCTTTTGAGGCGGTGCGCCAATTAGCAATTCGAACATTTGGAAATTGTTTGGCCAGTGCTGCAATCGTGGAATTTGAGCCATCCATCCAGACGCGTGGCACAGAGACGTTGACTAGCACCACCCGACGCCTATCCCGTAATTGAGACAAGATTGGGCGAAGGTCTTGTTCGCGCACGAGCCCATTCGTCCCCATGTGAATCACAACGTCGCTACCCAGTCGCTTCTCTCGGCGACGCAAGTCGATTCGCTGAGAGATTTCCCACGGCTGGCGACTCACCGCAGCATCTATCGAAAGTTTGCCTAGGGTTGCCCCAAGAGAAAATCTTGCGCCCAATACGACCGAGTCACCAAAAACTATTGGATGCCCGCGTTTGGGTAATTCTGTTATTGGTTTTGCTGATGCAGTTGGTTTTCCCGTGATTGGTTTGATTAGCGGGCCAACGGCTGCACTGGGATCTTCATCGATTGCGGTTATCCCACCGAAGGCTGTTGAGTTACCGAGAGTGGGAGTGGGAACGTTAATGACAGCAACAAGCGCGTAAATGACCAAGACGCTAAGCCCACTGGTAGCTGCTGAATGTTTCAGCGTCGGGCGAGGTATGCCCGATTGCTTCCACTTTGTCGTTAAGCGACCGATTGCCCCATTGCGAATTGGCATTTCGACAAAACGGTATGAAAGTTCAGCAGAAATTAGAACCAGACAAACTCGAACAATCTGGGTAACAAAATCTGGCCAAGTTGTATCAAGACCAGGTCTTAGGAATAAGAAAATTGGCCAATGCCACAGGTAAATGCCGTACGAGCGATCGCCAAACCAAGTCAAGATTGGGTTTCCGAGAATTTTACCTAGTGAGAGTGCCGGGTGACTCACAATGTGTATGGCTATCGCAGTGGCCACTGCTATCCCGAGAAATCCACCACGATAAAGCCAAGGGGTGAGTTCACCTACTTTTGTAAAGAAGAAGAATATGGTTGCCAGCGAGCCCAGCCCCAGAATTGTTAATCCGGTGGATCGATCTGGATTGAGTTTCTGAGCAAACCGTTCAGGTCGCCACAACGCAGCAGCTGCACAACCGATAAGAAGGCTCATTAGATGGGTATCAGTTCCAAAATAGACCCGACTTGGGTCGTTCGGGATTGGGTAGCCGTTTGTCATTGAAAGGTGACGCATCCAAAGGGTTGAAGCAATTGCGCCAAGAACAGAAAAAATGAAAATCAATCTACGAAATGTTAGGAGTCTTGTTTTGAATTTCAGGAACAAAATCATGACAAGAGGCCAGACCACGTAGAACTGCTCTTCAATCGCCAACGACCAAAGATGTTGCAGTACGGGTGGACGAGCAATGTTTATGAAGTATGACTGCTCAAAAAATAGATAGGACCAATTGAGCACAAACGTTAACGCCCAAGGCAAATCCCTTTTAACGGCAAAGGCAGCATCTGGAACCCAAAGTCCACTGACAATCACACAGAAGGCAAGAATCAAAAGGAGTGCGGGTAGTAGCCGACGAATTCTGCGAATGTAAAAGTCTGCGCGGTCAATGCGGTTAGTTGCTATGCCTTCTTGGATTAACAAAGCGGTAATCAAGAAACCTGAGAGCACAAAAAATACGTCGACGCCGAGGAATCCACCTTCGAGAAAACCCAAATCGGCATGGTAAATAACCACAGCAAGAACTGCGATGCCGCGTAGCCCATCAAGACCACGAATACGTTTGAACACTTTGTGAAACATCCCCTGAGAAAAATGATTCGACTCTCGCATACAAGGCTAGCCCAGAGCCCGATAGCGTAGTCATGTGTCTGCTCCTCGTGAACTCGTGCCTTTGGCCGCTCCAGTCGTGGATACCCATTGCCACCTGGACATCGCATTTGGTGAAGAACATGTGGTTGCGCCGGTAGCTCAGGCTTTGGCCGATGCTAGGGCAGTGGGGGTTACCAAAATCATTCAAGTGGGCTGTGATGTGGCTAGTTCCGAGTGGGCCGCCAAAACGGCCGCTGAATTCCCAGATGTTTGGGCAACTGTGGCGCTGCACCCAAATGCAGCTGCCCATGATCCAAATCTTGAAGCCTCATTAGCCAGGATTGCGCAATTGGCCGAGCTGCCACAAGTTCGGGGAATCGGCGAAACTGGGCTTGATTACTATCGCACTGAAGAGGCACTTGCCACTGCGCAGCACACTTCTTTTCGAGCCCACATAGACATCGCTAGGGCCAACAACAAACCGGTGATCATCCATGATCGTGATGCCCATGAGGATGTCATTAAGACTTTGCTGGAACATGGCGCTCCCGACAAAGTGGTGTTCCACTGTTTTTCGGGTGATGCCGAAATGGCTAAAATCTGCGCTGAAAATGGCTGGTTCATGTCATTTAGTGGAGTTGTGACTTTCAAGAATGCGGAAAATCTGCGGGCTGCTTTGCGGGTGGCTCCAGATGAGTTGATCCTGACTGAAACTGATTCTCCCTTTCTGACCCCAGCGCCCATGCGGGGTAATCCGAACTCGTCGGTTAACTTAATCCACACAGTTAGAGCCATTTCCCAGGTGCGCGACGCTCCTGAGGAAGAAATTTGCAATTTACTTTACGCAAACGCTGCAAGGGTTTTTGGCCCTTTTTAGCCATTTTGGAGTTGGTTGTAGGTCCAAGTCGCGATATCCTTTTTAAAGACCGTTTTGCCAAGGGCTTGGAGTATCTATGACGCAACGAGGACGCCACCGCGTACCCGCTCGCCACGCTCGCCCGAAACCCCATATAGTTCCAGCCAAAGTTATCGCTGGGATGGTCACTTTTGGTTTAGCCGCAATCACGATCTCGGCACAGGCTTCGGTCAGCCCGAACAATGTTGTTGGCGAATTTGTAAATGTTTCTGCTTTGAAGCAGTCCAACCAAGAAGCCGCATCGCTCAAGCGAGTTAGTGTTTCTGTTTCAACCAAGAACATCAGTCGTAAAGTTAAATTCAGTACTGTGGTTAGAAAAGACAAATCGATAAGCCGTGGCAAAAGTATTGTGCGCCGCAAAGGCGCCGCAGGCAAGGCAATTATTGTCTATCGCATCAAATACATAAATGGGGTAGAAGTTAGTCGATCCCAAGTTCGTAGCAGCATTGTGCGCGAACCAACCGTTCAAGTAGTCGCTCAGGGCATTGCTGCTCCAACTGCGGAACCTACTTTGCCAGATCCTAAGACCTTGCCAGTTAAAACTGTGGGGCAGATTAAGGCTTACGCGGCCTCATACATTCAGCGCCAATACGGTTGGGAAAGTGACCAGTTTGGCTGCTTAAGCCAATTGTGGGATCGCGAAAGTAATTGGAATGCCAATGCTCATAACCGTTCTAGTGGTGCGCATGGAATCCCACAGGCTCTACCTGGAAGCAAAATGGCATCCTTTGGTTCTGACTGGTACTCGAATCCAGCCACTCAAGTTAAATGGGGCGCTAACTACATCAAGGGTCGTTACGGCAACCCTTGTGGCGCTTTGGGGCACTCGAACTCCACTGGCTGGTATTAAATTCGTGCTTGAACCCAAGCTCAATGAAATATCGCAATCATCTCTCCTAGGTGCCACAGAAATTCGCGAACTCGCGAGTTTGCTAAATGTCACTCCTACAAAAAAGTTCGGCCAAAACTTTGTAATTGATCCCAACACTGTGCGACGTATTGTTACCGCTGCGAATCTAAATTCTGAAGATGTTGTTGTTGAGATTGGCCCGGGATTGGGCTCGCTGACCCTGGCCCTGTTACCCAATGCCGCCGCTGTGGTTGCAGTGGAAATCGACAAAGTACTAGCTGACCAATTGCCCGCAACTATTGCGAAACACGCACCTAGTCTGGCGAATAACTTAACTGTTGTTTGTGCTGATGCCATGACCATCACCGATCTGCCAATTGCGCCAACTAAGTTGGTAGCCAATCTTCCGTACAACGTATCCGTACCAGTGGTTTTACATTTTTTGGAGACTTTCCCCTCTCTCAATGAAGTCCTTGTTATGGTGCAGGCCGAAGTTGCCCAAAGAATGGCAGCGCCACCAGGTAGCAAAATTTATGGAGTGCCAAGTGTAAAAATGGCCTGGTACGGGCAGGTGACCAAGGCTGGAACAGTTGGCCGAAATGTATTTTGGCCAGCACCAAATGTCGATTCTGGATTGGTTCGTATTGTTCGTCATGAAATTGATTTTGATGCCACCATGAGACCAAAACTATTTGCAATAGTTGATTCGGCATTTGGTCAGCGCCGTAAAACCTTGCGCACTGCTTTAGGACAAGTTTTTGGTAAGCCAGATGAAGTCGAGCGGGTTCTGCATGAAGCCAATATTTCGCCAGGATTGCGAGGCGAACAATTGTCGTTGGCTGATTTCATAGCCATCGCAAAAGCGGCCGACAAAGTAATGTGACTAGTGTGCTAAAGCCAGTAACAGTCC
>VFKC01000097.1 GCA_009885745.1 Actinomycetota bacterium | reverse complement strand
TTCGCCATCTTCTGCCCAAGCCATCGGAGTGCGACGATCAACATCATCGATTACGCCAAGCACACCGACGACAGGCGTTGGATGGATAGCCACATCACCTGTTTGGTTGTAGAAGGAAACGTTTCCGCCAGTAACTGGGGTGTTCATCTGAAGACATGCATCGGCCAAGCCAGTAACAGCTTGTTCAAATTGCCACATAACACTTGGATCTTCCGGAGAGCCAAAGTTTAAGCAGTTTGTAACGGCTAACGGAACAGCGCCCGTGACAGCAACATTTCGATACGACTCTGCGTATGCAAGCTGGGCGCCACGGTAAGGATCAAGAGCGGCAAAGCGAGCATTACAGTCTGTTGAAACTGCGACGCCAAGACCAGATTCTTCATCTACGCGAATCATTCCGCTATCTTCAGGCTGAGCAAGAACTGTGTTACCCATGACATACCTGTCGTACTGCGATGTCACCCAAGTTTTTGCGGCCAAGTTTGGCGTGGCAATCATAGTCATGAATGTCTCACGGATTTCATTTGCTGACTTGGGGCGAGGTAAATGATCTGGAACATTCGCCTGACGTGCATCTTGCCAATCTGGACGAGCAAGTGGGCGGTTGTAGACCGGGCCATCATGTGCAACTGACCTTGGCGGGACATCAACAATTTGTTCGCCATGCCAATCAACAGTTAGCCGACCTGAGTCGTTAACCTCGCCAATAACTACTGCTTCAACATCCCATTTCTTGCAAACAGCCATGAACGCGTCAACCTGCTTTGGTTCAACTACGGCACACATGCGTTCTTGAGATTCACTCATCAAGATTTCTTCAGGTGACAAGGTGCTATCGCGAAGCAGGACTCGATCTAGCCAGACGTGCATGCCGCCTTCGCCGTTGCTAGCAAGCTCGCTCGTTGCACAAGATATACCGGCGCCACCAAGATCTTGAATACCTTCAACGAGACCAGCGTGAAGAACTTCGAGCGTGCATTCAATAAGTAGTTTTTCCATGAATGGATCGCCAACCTGAACACTTGGTCGTTTAGCCGGACCGTCTGCGTCAAAAGTTTCAGAGGCTAAAACGCTCACGCCCCCGATGCCATCGCCACCAGTGCGAGCACCGTACAAGATAACCGAGTTACCAATGCCGGTTGCCTTCGCAAGGTGAATGTCTTCATGACGCATGGTGCCAACACATAAAGCATTAACCAAAGGGTTGCCCTGGTAACTGGAATCAAAAACAATTTCGCCACCGATGTTTGGCAGACCTAGGCAGTTGCCGTAGCCACCAACACCGGAAACAATTCCGGTCAAAACTCGACGGGTATCTGGATGATTTGGGTCACCAAAACGAAGTGGATCCATAATCGCCACTGGACGCGCACCCATCGAGATGATATCGCGCACAATGCCACCAACCCCTGTTGCTGCACCTTGATAAGGCTCAACATAAGACGGGTGGTTATGTGATTCAACTTTGAATGTGACAGCCCAACCATCACCAATATCAACGACACCTGCGTTCTCGCCGATACCGACAAGTAGTGCATCGCTGTGTGGAGCCTTTTCGCCGAACTGTCGTAAGTGCACCT
>VFKC01000070.1 GCA_009885745.1 Actinomycetota bacterium | reverse complement strand
CTCGGTCAAGGATTAATCGGATACGTTCAATATTTCACGGGACTACCGTGGGTCCTAGTCGCATTCCATGTGACCGGCGCTTGCATCCTTTGGATTGTTAGTTTGCGCCTGGTGCTTAGCGCAGGAACGGATCGATTCCAACTGCAAGAAACAGTAGCGACAAATACGTAATCGACCAATGGAACAAACGCATTGGCTTTAAGTCGTTTGCATCAGCCTTGACCCGTGTGCGAAGCCCGTATGCCTCGAATAAAAAAGCACCTCCGAGCCCGATGGCAGTAACGGTATAGAACAATCCCATTTCACCAACAGGAACTAGTGCAAGGGAAACGAAAACCATCGCCCACGAGTACCAAATGATTTGCTTGGCAACAGTTCCTGCACTTTCTTCCACTGGCAACATCGGCACTCCCGCACGTGCGTAATCATCTTTGTAACGCAAAGACAGCGGCCAGTAATGCGGAGGGGTCCAGAAAAAAACAACCAAGAACAAAATTAATGGTGCCAAACTCAGCGAGCCAGTTACTGCAGACCAACCGATTAAGACAGGCATACAACCTGCGGCGCCACCCCAAACGATGTTTTGCGAAGTGCGCCGCTTCAACAGCAACGTGTAGCCAAGCACATAGAAAGCGATTGCACCGGCAGCTAGTGCAGCCGATAACGAATTAACTGTTATTGCCAACAGCACTACTGAAAGCAAAGAGAGCGACATTCCGAAAACTAAAATGCTGCGGCCTGAGATTTGCCCAGTAGCCGAGGGGCGATTTTGAGTGCGATGCATTAGCGCATCAATATCGCGATCAAGGTAGCAATTTAGGGTGTTTGCTCCCCCAGCCGATAGTGCGCCACCAAGCAAAGTCCAGCAAACGAGTGCCAAATTTGGAACGCCCTTTGCGGCCAGAAACATTGTCGGAATTGTGGTCACTAAGAGCAATTCGATTATCCGCGGCTTAGTCAGCGCCAAATATGCGCGCCATGTTGCCATAGGTGCTGAGGTGTCCAAAAGATTCACATCTTCACTTGTCGGCGCACTTGGAACTGCACCTGCTAAATCTTGGGACACAATACGAGCCTACCCGCGTACTGCACACGCAGCCACAGGTGAGTCGTTACGCTTGAGGATGTGAGCGATTTAATTTGGACTGAACTTGATGACCAAGCAGTGATAACTGCCCGATGCCTAGCAATGGATAGTGTGCAAAAGGTTGGCAATGGTCACCCTGGCACAGCTATGAGCCTTGCTCCAGTTGCCTACCTGCTCTACCAAAAATGGTTACGCCATGATCCAAACGATGCTGGTTGGATTGGCCGAGACCGCTTTATCCTGTCGAACGGCCACAGCAGTCTTACGCTCTACATTCAGTTGTACCTATCTGGATACGGACTTGAACTAGACGACCTTAAAAGTTTTCGCACTTGGGGCAGCTTGACCCCTGGTCATCCGGAATTCGGTCACACTGTGGGCGTCGAAGCAACCACAGGACCGCTTGGCTCGGGTCTAGCAACCGCTGTTGGAATGGCGATGGATGCTCGCTATGTGCGCGGATTGCTGGATCCAACAAGTGCAAAAAGTGAAAGCATATTCGACCATCGCGTTTGGGTAATCGCCGGTGACGGTTGCTTACAAGAAGGTGTGACATCTGAAGCATCATCTTTAGCCGGTCATCAAGAGCTTGGAAACTTAGTTGTTCTTTATGATGACAACCACATCTCAATTGAAGGCGATACCGCAGTTTCGTTTAGCGAAGATGTTTTGGCAAGGTACGTTGCTTATGGCTGGCATGTTGATCATGTCGACATGCTGGCGGATGGCAGTGTCGACTTAGTTGGACTTGACGCAGCAATTGCTCGAGTAACCAAAGTATCTGATCGACCATCAATCATTCGCGTACGCAATGTTATTGGTTGGCCCGCACCTAATTTGCAAAACACCGGCAAGATTCACGGATCGGCTCTCGGTGACGCAGAAGTTGCTGCTACAAAAGTTATCTTAGGCGTGAACCCGCAGGATTCTTTTGAAGTGACTTCCGAAGTTATCAACCACACCCGAAAAGTTTCACAGCGCGGCGCGCAACTTCACCAGGAATGGGATGCGAAACTGTCCGCATGGCGGGCTGCAAATCCCGATAAGGGCGAACTGCTTGATCGCCTAGTATCTCGTGAGTTGCCTGCCGACTGGACTAAACATATTCCTTCATTCGAAATCGGTAAGGAAGTTGCCACTCGCAAGGCCTCGGGAGATGTCATTAATGGCATTGCTGAAGTCTTGCCAGAGTTCTGGGGTGGTTCTGCTGACCTTGGCGATAGCAACTTGACTGTCATCGAGGGTTCTAATTCGTTTCTTCCTGCAAATAGTGATGTGCCCAATGCCGACCCGTATGGGCGCATTTTGCATTTCGGTATTCGCGAATTTGCAATGGGAGCAGCATTAAACGGTATGGCACTCGGTGGACTAACGCGTCCATTTGGTGGCACATTCTTGGTATTCAGTGACTACATGCGTGGTGCTGTTCGCCTGGCGGCTTTGATGGACATCCCGACTACTTTTGTTTGGACCCATGATTCAATCGGCCTTGGTGAAGACGGTCCAACTCATCAACCTGTGGAACATCTCTGGTCGCTTCGCGCGATACCCAATCTGGCAATAATCCGACCAGCTGATGCGAATGAAACTGCGGCGGCTTGGCAATTAATTATTGAAAATAACAAGCCCGCTGGCTTAGCACTTTCACGACAGAATTTAACCGTTATTGATTCCCCAAGAACTCGTGATGTTGCTCTAGTTGGTAAGGGTGCATACATTTTGGTAGATACCGATGCTGCACCTGATGTCATCTTGATTGCAACTGGTTCTGAAGTTTCGATTGCTCTGGCTGCACAGGTCGAACTTTCACAAATAGGATTTAACGCGCGGGTAGTTTCTGCACCCTGTCTAGAGTGGTTCGATGCGCAATCACAGGAATATCGAGAAAGTGTTTTACCAAGTTCGGTGACTGCAAGAGTTTCTATAGAAGCCGGTATTGCACAAGGCTGGTGGAAGTACGTTGGCAGTAAGGGTAGTTGCATTAGCCTCGAACATTTCGGGGCTTCGGCAGGTGCCGACAAACTTTTCCAAGAATTTGGCATTACTACTCAGGCCGTGGTCGAAGCGGCAAAAGCCTCGTTAGAAACGGCAAAGTAATGGGCACCGAAGCAAATGCCAACCTGCAGGCGCTGAGCGATGCCGGTGTTTCAATTTGGCTAGATGACCTTGATCGGCATCGCATTGAATCAGGGAACTTAGCGCAACTAATTGCAACCAAGAACATCGTGGGAGTAACTACCAATCCAAACATTTTTGAAAAGGCTTTAACTTCTGGCGCAGTTGAATACCAAGCACAGATTTCAGCGCTTGCTTCTGCGGGTGCCGATGTTGAGACAGCAGTTCGCGCATTGACCGTTGCAGACGTAACGGCCGCCTGCGATATCTTTAATGCAACATATGAGTCAACAAATGGGCTTGATGGTCGCGTTTCACTAGAGGTTGATCCTCGCCTAGCCGATGACACTGAGACAACTGTTTCGCAGGCGCTCGAACTTTGGGACACGGTAAATCGCGCGAACCTAATGATTAAGATTCCGGCAACTAAGGCTGGGCTTTCTGCTATCACCCAAGTACTTTCACATGGCATCAGCGTGAATGTAACTTTGATTTTTTCCTTGGAACGCTATCGCGAAGTTCTTCAAGCTTGGCTAGCCGGAATTGAAGCCGCACATGCAAACGGCCATGACATTTCCAAGATTGAGTCGGTTGCTTCATTTTTCGTGTCTCGTGTGGACACATTGGTCGATGCGCAACTAGATGCGATTGGTTCAGAAAGTGCCAAGCAGATGCGAGGTAAGGCCGCAATTGCTAATGCTCGACTTGCCTGGGCGGCATTTGTCGAAGTACAAAATAGCAATAGGTGGCATAACTTGCAGACACTTGGCGCGCACATCCAGCGCCCACTTTGGGCATCCACTGGGGTTAAGGATCCGAGTTACAACGACACCCGATATGTTGTGGATTTGGTGGCACCAACTTGTGTGAACACCATGCCTGAAGCAACGCTTAATGCTGTCGCTGACCATGGAATAGTCCCAACTGATTCGGTAAGCAACACCCAAGCCGAATCTGCGCAGGTGTGGAAAGACCTCGAAGCCCTGGGAATCGACCGTGCTGAAGTTTTTGCAACACTTGAAAAAGAGGGCGTAGAGAAGTTCACTGCCGCCTGGAATCAGCTCCTTACCGCCCTAGCGGCCGTGCTCGAGGCTGCAAAGTGAATAACCCGTTACGAGATCTCGACGACCGTAGAATCCCGCGCGTTGCAGGTCCCTGTGGTCTAGTAATTTTTGGCGTGACTGGTGATCTTGCCCGTAAAAAAGTCATGCCCGCAATCTACGACCTAGCCAATAGAGGCCTACTACCCCCTGGCTTTGCCTTAGTTGGATTTGCTCGTCGAGACTGGGTTGATCAAGATTTCGCAAAGATAGTCCACGATGCAGTGAAGGAATACGCGCGCACTGAATTTCGTGAAGAAGTTTGGGAACAATTGGTTTCTGGTATTCGATTTGTTGCTGGTGACTTAAATAGCGACGAGTCTTACGACAATCTAAAAAGGGTTGTCGAAGAGTTGGACATTACGCGCGGCACGCGGGGAAACCATGCATTCTATTTATCTATTCCACCAGGCCTCTTTCCGGTCGTAATTCAACAATTGAAACGTTCAGGTTTGGCGGAATCCGATGCTGATGCTTGGCGACGAGTAGTTATTGAAAAACCATTTGGACACGATTTAGCAAGTGCACAAGAACTAAATCGCGTTGTTGGTGAAGTTTTCCCAAGTGGATCAGTTTTTAGAATTGACCATTATCTCGGCAAAGAAACTGTACAGAACATGATGGCAATTCGATTCGCCAACAGCCTGTATGAACCAATCTGGAATTCCAATTATGTTGATCATGTCCAGATTACGATGGCTGAAGATATTGGCATCGGTGGTCGTGCGGGTTATTACGATGGCATCGGCGCTGCTCGAGATGTGATTCAAAATCACCTTCTGCAATTGCTAGCGCTTACCGCAATGGAAGAACCCACATCATTTCAAGCCGATTCAGTTCGGTTAGAAAAAGAAAAGGTTTTGCGTGCTGTTGTTTTACCTCGTGACATTGAGAAACATTCTGCACGAGGTCAATACGCACCAGGTTGGCAAGGTGGTGTGGAGGTCAAGGGTTACTTACAAGAAGATGGCATTGACCCTGCTTCAGCCACTGAAACCTATGCTGCGATTCGGGTAGACATCGATAACAGACGCTGGGCTGGTGTTCCGTTTTATCTCCGCGCCGGAAAACGCCTTGGTCGGCGAGTAACAGAGGTAGCTGTGGTATTCAAACGCGCTCCACACCTACCCTTTAGCGCAACAGCAACTAAGGAACTCAGCAACAACGCAGTCGTATTCAGAATCCAGCCAGATGAGGGCCTAACGGTTCGCTTTGGTTCTAAGGTGCCCGGAACTGCTCTAGAAGTTCGTGATGTGAATATGGATTTTGCCTATGGAGCAGCTTTTACTGAAGACAGTCCCGAGGCTTACGAGCGTCTGATTTTGGATGTACTACTAGGAGACCCTCCCCTATTCCCGCGCCACCAGGAAATCGAACTGCAATGGAACATCTTGGATCCGATCCTGAATAAGTGGGCGCAAAAGGGTCAGCCAGAGCAATACGAAAGTGGTGGTTGGGGTCCGCAAAGCGCAATTGACATGTTGGCTCGCGATGGACGGATGTGGCGACGACCATGATCGTGTTAGAAAATACGCAAGCAAGTGCGGTCACCGCGACGATAGAGGCGGAGCGACGACGTATGGGCAGCCCTGCAATCAGCATGGTGCTCACTCTGATAGTTATAACCGATGAGCTACACCAAGCTGATGCGCTTGCCGCAGCCAGCCTGGCTGCTCGGGAACATCCCATGCGAATTATTGCGCTCATTGCCCGGCCTGGTCGGGTAGAACCTCGCCTAGATGTGCAAATCGCAGTTGGCGGCGATGAAGGACCTGGCGAAATCATCATTTGTCGACTTCACGGTCCGGTATCCAAGCACGCTGGCTCGGTGGCGATTCCACTCCTTTTGCCTGACACTCCAGTTGTTGCATGGTGGCCAGGTGACTCACCGGAAAACCCATCGCTGGATCCCATAGGTATTCATGCCCAGAGACGAATTACCGATACGAATGCCAGTTCTTCCTACGTTGAACAACTGGGTGTACGACTGGCCAATTACTCACCTGGCGACACGGATATTGCTTGGACTCGCACCACTCCGTGGCGCTCAATCTTGGCCGCAGCGCTTGATCAACCAGTCGGCAGGGTCACATCGGCCACGGTGTTTGTACAGGAGCGAGTCCCTAGCGGGCTGCTGCTAGCTGGCTGGCTGCAAAAACGGCTTAGGGTACCAACCCATGTTGTACATGCCCTGGAACCTGGCATCAGCAAGGTCATCTTGACCACCACTAAGGGCGAAGTGGTCTTAACTCGTCCTGAAGGTCGAGTGGCTCAGCTCGAGATTCCTAATGCCCCAAAGGCTGCAGTGGCACTACCTCGCCGCACGCTTGCTGAACAACTTGCTGAAGAGTTGCGTCGCCTAGATGCTGATGAGATTTATCTGCAAGCGCTCAAAGGTGTGGCTAAAGTCATTCATGATGCTCATGGCATTGACGGCATTGGCTTAAAGAAAAGTACTGAAAAAATAATATGACCGATTTTGAAATGTCTAGGTTTGCAGACGCCAACGCATTAACCCAAGACGTTATCGCTGATCTCATGACCTTAATCACTGCCCGAACTTGGCTTGGTAGCGAAACGCATATCGCCTTAACCGGTGGACGAGTTGGTGGCGCAATCGCTACGGGGCTTTTGAGTATCGATGAGATTATGAACAATCAATTACTACACATCTGGTGGAGTGATGAACGTTATGTCCCAATGGGCCACCCCGATCGCAATGATTTCGTGTTACCCAAATTGGCTGAGTCGGCCCGGGTTAAGATCCATGCTATCCCCGGTCCAGATACATCTGAATCTGTTGAACAAGCCGCACAAGATTACGCAAAGACACTGCATCTGTGTACCACGTCACGGTTTTGTGCCGACAACACTCTGATGGATGTAACTATCTTGAGTATCGGACCTGATGGCCATGTGGCTTCTTTGTTTCCGCATAGCGCACAACTGAGTGCTACTTCGGGAACAATGGCAATCAAGGACAGCCCCAAACCTCCACCTGTACGAGTCACGTGGACCTATCCAACGATTAATGCTTCACAAGAAGTTTGGTTGGTAAGTTGTGGCAAAGAAAAGGCACCAATCATTCAAGCGCTGGTTACCGGAACCACAGTCTTAGAAATTCCCGCTTCAGGGGTGCATGGAAAACAGAAAACTCGCCTAATCATCGATGATGAATCAGGAGAGTTGCTGAGTTAAAAAGTTTTACTTACCGCGAACACGAGCCAGAGCCTCATCAAGAAGTCCCTTACCTTCAGAATCGGTACGACGCTCTTTCACATAAGCAAGGTGAGTCTTGTATGGTGCATGCTTTTCTTGTACCGGCGGATTGTTCTTGTCAGTTCCAGCGGGTAACCCACACTTTGGGCAATCCCATTCAACAGGGATTTCTGCATCATGAGCAAAGCTCGTGTGTGACTCATGACCCTCGGAGCAGTAATAACCAATGACTACTCGAGGTGCTGCTTCACCGCGTTCTGCCTCGCCCATAGGACCTGCGCCAACGCGACTTCCACGAATTGCACTACCACTGCCCATTTGGACTCCTTGTTACTTTTAGGCCGTCTTGAGCAAAAGCCCAAGGACCACGATTGAAGTTACCCAAATTAGGGCTAAACCGATGGTGATGCGATCGAGGTTTCGTTCTGCAACAGATGATCCACCAAGTGAACTGCTCATGCCACCGCCGAATAGTTCAGAAAGCCCACCGCCTTTACCCTTGTGCAAAAGCACAAGAACAATAAGTAGCAAGCTGTTAATTGCAAGAATTACCTGTAGGGCGGCGATCATGGATTCTCCCGGTGTGCGAACGTTATTTTGTAACAATACCTGACAAGAGTGTCAGAACTTAAATTATGGGTGCAAACGGTAACGACAAAGGCTGACGAAATCGTCAGGATCTAGTGACGCACCACCAACAAGTCCACCATCTACGTCCTTTTCGGCCATAAGTGAAGCCACATTGTCTGGCTTCATTGAACCACCGTAGAGCACACGTACTTCTTCGGCCGCTGAGCCATGAACTTCGCGGATACGATCGCGGATTGCTCCACAGACTTCCTGCGCGTCGGCTGGAGTGGCAACTTCGCCAGTCCCGATTGCCCAAACTGGTTCGTAAGCAATGACTAGTGTTGCAACCTGAGCGGACGTCAAACCATCAAGTGCCCCGTCTACCTGAGCCAGTGTGTAGGAAACTTGATCTCCGGCTTTACGGATGTCAAGCCCTTCACCAACACAAACAATTGGAGTTAGGTCATTGCGAAGAGCTGTTTTAACTTTTGCGTTAACAAGTTCATCTGTTTCGTTGTGGTACTGACGACGTTCAGAGTGCCCAACAGCGACAAATGTGCAGCCGAGCTTGCTCAACATAACGCCACTGATTTCGCCGGTATACGCACCCTTGTCGAAGGCTGAAAGATCTTGGGCGCCGTACTTAAGCGCGATGCGATCACCATCAACCAAAGTTTGTACTGAACGGATGTCGGTGAATGGCGCAAGCACAGCGATTTCTACATTTGCAAAGTCTTCATCGTTTAGCGTGTACGCAAGCTTTTGAACTAAAGCGATAGCCTCAAGGTGATTGAGGTTCATCTTCCAGTTGCCGGCCATAAGCGGGGTGCGAGTCATTAGTTGTCCTCCAGAACAGCGATACCTGGCAAAGTTTTGCCCTCTAAGAATTCCAAACTTGCGCCGCCACCAGTTGAAATGTGGCTAAAACCAGATTCATCGATGCCTAGCAAGCGAACGGCAGCAGCCGAATCGCCACCACCGATTACGGTGAAGGCATCTAATTTAGTTAGCGCCTCGGCAATAGCGCGAGTTCCCTCGGCGAATGCCTGCATTTCAAATACGCCAAGTGGACCATTCCAGACAACAGTTTTGGCATCAGCCAATTTACTGATGAATAACTCACGAGTCTTTGGACCAATGTCCAATCCCTCCCAGTCATCAGGAATCGAATCTGCCGCCACAATTTGAGTATTTGCATCAGGGGCAAAATCATCAGCGACAACAAAATCAACAGGCAGAACCAAATCCACTCCAGTTGATTTTGCGCGCTCGATTAAACCCTTGACAGTCTCAATCTGATCTTTTTCAAGCAGTGACTTTCCAACGCTGTGACCAAGAGCCGCGAGGAATGTGTAGGCCATTCCACCGCCGACTATAAGGCGATCAACTGAGTTAAGTAGATTTTCAATTACGCCAAGTTTGTCGCTTACTTTTGAGCCACCTAGCACAACTGCATACGGGCGTTCTGGCTCGCCAAGAACCTTGCGAAAGACCTTGATTTCAGATTCAACAAGCAGACCGGCCGCATGTGGCAAGGCCTTTGCAAGTTCAGTGACAGAAGCCTGAGCGCGGTGGACAACACCGAAACCATCACTCACAAACACATCGCCGAGTTGGGCCCATTCATTGGCTAACTCTTCACGTTCGCTCGCCACTTTGCTAGTTTCACGCGCATCGAAGCGGACATTTTCCAACATGGCTACTTGACCATCTGAAAGGCCGGCAACAACCGCGGTAGCTTCTGAGCCACTAGTTGTCGAAGCCAAAGTCACTGGCTGACCCAACAGCTCGCTCAAGCGAGCGGCTGCTGGGGCCAATGAATATTTCGCTTCAGGGGCACCCTTTGGGCGGCCAAGGTGGGCTAGAACAACCACCTTGGCACCCTTGGAGATGAGTGCCTTGATCGTAGGAACGCTGGCCACAATGCGACCATCATCCGTGATGGTTTGTACGCCATCAACATCCTTTAGCGGGACATTTAAGTCGCTACGAACCAATACGGTCTTTCCAGAAACTTCTAACTGGTCAATTCCTACGATTGTCATGCGGCTTTAGAGCTTTGCGCCGACGAATGTGGTTAGGTCAACCAGACGGTTTGAGTAACCCCACTCATTGTCATACCAACCAAGAACCTTGATTGTGCGACCCATGGCTTTGGTCACGCCAGCATCAAAGATGCATGAGGACGGATCAGTCACGATGTCAGTCGACACGATTGGGTCTTCGGTGTAAGACAGGTAACCCTTTAGTGGGCCCTCGGCTGCAGCCTTAATAACTGCATTTACCTCTTCAGCAGTGACCTCTGTGCGCAATACGGCAGTTAGGTCAGTTGCTGAACCTGTTGGAACTGGAACGCGCATCGCGTAACCATCAAGCTTGCCCTTCAACTCTGGAAGCACAAGGCCAATTGCCTTTGCTGCGCCAGTTGAAGTTGGGATCATGTTGGTTGCTGCTGCACGGGCACGACGTAGGTCGCTGTGCGGGAAGTCAAGAATAACCTGATCGTTTGTGTATGCATGGATAGTTGTCATGAAGCCATGATCAATCCCGAATGCATCGTGGATTGCCTTAGCCATTGGCGCAAGGCAGTTAGTGGTGCAAGAAGCGTTTGAAATCACATGATGTGTTGCTGGGTCATAAGTTTCATGGTTAACACCCATTACGAAAGTTGCATCTTCATTGCTCGCAGGAGCAGAGATGATTACCTTCTTGGCACCACCGGCGATATGTGCTGCAGCCTTTGTGCCATCTGTGAAGTGACCAGTTGACTCGATTACGATGTCAGCGCCTAGTGCGCCCCAAGGAAGATCTGCTGGGTTGCGCTCGGAAAGAGCAGCAATCTTCTTGCCATCAACGATGATTGAATCGTCGGTGTAAGTAACATCCTTGCCAAGACGACCCAAAATTGAGTCATACTTTAGCAAGTGAGCCAGAGTCTTATTGTCAGTTAGATCGTTGATGCCAACAATCTCAATATCTGCACCCGATGCCTCGATGGCACGGAAGAAATTTCGACCGATACGGCCAAAACCGTTGATTCCTACGCGGACGCTCACTGGCGTTCCTCCTAAAACAATGGACCCACACAAATGAAGGTCACGAATTGATTACATTATATCGACACCGCGCACATCAAAACGCCTTGGGCTAAAAAGGCAGCGAGCAAAACCACATCATCGGGGTTGTCGAAGTTACTGCTCCAGCATATCAGGTGTTAGCCCAGCTTCGGTATTTGGGATACCTAGGTCGTGGGCGCGTTTGTCAGCCATAGCCAGCAATCTGCGAATACGTCCAGCGATTGCATCTTTGGTCATTGGCGGGGTGGCAAGCGCGCCAAGTTCCTCAAGGCTTGCCTGCTGATGATTGACGCGCAAATTACCCGCTTCAAGTAGGTGATCTGGGATCTCTTCACCAAGAATTTCAATAGCTCTAGCGGCTCGAGCACCTGCGGCAACTGCTGCTCGGGCAGAGCGACGTAAGTTTGCATCGTCGAAATTAGCTAGTCGATTTGCTGTTGCCCGGACTTCACGACGAAGACGACGCTCTTCCCAAGCAAGAACTGATTCATGGGAACCCATGAGAGTAAGCATCGCGCTAATGGCATCGCCATCGCGGATAACAACACGATCGACACCGCGCACTTCTCTGGCCTTGGCCACAATGTTGAGGCGTCGGGCGCTTCCAACTAGGGCCAATGCGGCTTCAGGACCTGGGCAGGTGATCTCAAGGGACGATGAACGGCCTGGTTCAGTCAATGATCCATGAGCTAGGAACGCTCCACGCCATGCAGCTTGGGCGTCACAAAGGCTCGCCGAGACAATGTGTGGCGGCAGTCCGCGAATGGGGCGACCAGCACCATCGACTAGGCCAACTTGTTTGGCTAGGTGTTCGCCATCTGTGGGTACTCGCACAATGTAGCGGCTCCCCTTGCGGATACCGGCTCCAGACAGGACTGAGATGACACTTTGATGACCAAATAACTCAAGTAAGTTCTGGCGAAGTCTGCGAGCAGCCTGGGCAGTGTCAAGTTCTGCCTCTACAACAATTTTGCCTCCGACCAGATGCAGTCCGCCGGCAAATCGTAAAAGCGTAGAAACTTCAGCTTTACGGCAACACATTTTAGTCACAGGCAAACGGCTTAATTCGTCTTTAACTGCCGATGTCATTGCCATGTCCTAATCCTGTCGATTGAAATAATCAACTGACAGAAAAGAAAAACTCTTAACCTTTAGCCTGTCAGCCATTCATACAATGTTAACGACCTTGGCAAGCACCCTTTGGGGCATACCCCAAAAAGACCCTATAAGAGTGGCTTTTCTACTCTTTTCCAAGATCTCTATGCGTGACTCGCACATCTACATCTGCTCGACCTAAGTGACTGGCTAATTTCTGAGCAATCGCCACACTTCGATGTTTTCCGCCGGTGCAGCCGATTGCGATGGTGGCATAGCGTTTACCCTCTCGCAAATACCCTGCTTCAACCAACTGCACAATCTCGGTGTATTTTTCAATGAAGTTTGCGGCATCTGACTGCGCCAGAACATAATCACTCACTTGAGCATCCAAGCCAGTTAGGCCACGCATATTTTGATCCCAAAAAGGGTTTGGCAAAAAGCGCATGTCAGCGACAAGGTCAGCGTCAACTGGGATTCCATACTTGAAACCAAAAGACATTACCGTTACCCGCAAGGCCACACGAGTCTCGTCACCGAACACACTTTCAATACGGCGTCGCAATTCATGAACATTCAGTTCGCTGGTATCGATCACCACATCAGCGGAGGACCTCAGATCTCCGGTGAATTGGCGTTCCGCAAGAACCGCCTCCAGAATGCTGCCATCCTTTTGTAAAGGATGCGGGCGGCGCGATGATTCGTATCTGCGAACGATGGTCTCATCGTCTGCTTCCAAGAAGAGGACCCGAACATCGTGACCTAGTGATTTGATAATTTGCAATTCGGTGCGCAATTCATCAAAAACTGTTCCACCGCGAACATCTGCAACGACGGCTACTTTGTTGGAAATTTCTCCTCGAGAAACATAATCCAAAACCTGTTGAATCATGGCTGGTGGCAGATTATCGACAACGAACCAGCCCAAGTCTTCCAAAGCGCGAGTAGCAGTTGACCTACCCGCTCCAGACATACCGGTGACTAGAAGGACATCTATTGGGGTTTCTCTAATCACGATTCAATTATCTCCCCTGTTGTCATGTTTATTGAATCAGTCGACTCAGTGGATTCGATTAATGTCTGGTAAATAATCTCGGCTTGGGTTTGGCCGATGCCTGGGACCAGCATCAGTTCTTGGATTCCAGCAAGCTTTATCTTCTTCAAAGACCCAAACTTTGCAATTAGTGCCTTCTTGCGAACGGGACCCAAACCAGCGATGTCATCTAGCGTGCTTTCAATCATGGTTTTTGACCGCTTCTTACGGTGAGTGGTTATGGCAAATCGGTGCGCTTCATCACGAACGCGTTGCAGCATGAATAGTGCTTCACTTCCACGTGGCAAAATCTCTGGATATTTTGCATCAGCGCGCCATATTTCTTCCATGCGCTTGGCAAGCCCAATCACTGGCAACTCGCGTATTCCAAGTTCGGTTAGTGCGCTGACCGCCGCATTCACCTGCGGCAATCCTCCATCGATGACTAAGAGACTTGGCTTGTAGGGGCCAGTAGTGTCGTCATGGGCTTTGAACCGTCGCATCACTACTTCGCGAATTGAAGCAGTGTCGTCGCGTGGATTTTCAATATTGAAGATTCGATAGTCCTTTTTCTTCGGAATGCCATCCTCGAAGACAATGAGGGAGGCAACCACATTTGTACCAGCGGTATGCGACACATCTATACATTCAATCCGCAAAGGAGCGATGGGTAATTCAAGCACTTCCTGAAGTTCTGATAGTGCTTTGGATCGGGTGACAAGATCAGTAGATCGCTTAGTCTTATGTGTAACTAGTGCCAACTTGGCGTTGTTTTCTACTGTGTCCATCAAAGCTCGCTTATCCCCGCGCGCTGGAACTCTGACGTCTACCTGTGCCTCACGGATAACGGATAGCAATTCGATCAAACTATCAACGCTCTCGGGTGAAGCGCTGGTCAAAATCTCATTTGGGATATCGTGTTTACCGGCGGAGATATAAATGTGCATGAGGGCATCAGTCATCAATGATTCTGATGTTGCTTCCACAGGATTTTCCATAATAAATCCGCGTTGACCTACTATTCGACCATGTCGCACACTAAATATTTGCACTGCTGATTGCAGATCGTCGTGGTCTAATGCCACGAAATCTGTTTGGGTGTCATCTGGCAAAGTGACTGCACTTTTTTCGCGGACTCGATCCAGCGCTGCTAAATCATCGCGCAACACCGACGCTCGCTCATAGTCTTGTTCGGCAGCAGCCTGTGACATACGTAAAGTCAGATTCTGAATGATTTCTCGAGATTGACCTGACATGAAGGACATGAAGCTTTTCACTAAAGTCATGTGGTCCTCGGAATTGATGCGACCAACGCACGGCGCGCTACACCGATCAATGTGTGCGAGCAGACAAGGGCGCCCAGAAGACTTAGCATTGCGAAATACCCCTTGGGTGCAACTTCTAATCGGAAAAACGCGCAGCAGATGATCTAGCGTGTCTCGAATTGCCCAAGCTTGTACAAACGGCCCAAAGTAGGTGACACCTTTGCGCTTATCGCCACGGTAAACGAATGCTCGCGGGAATTCCTCACTAGTTGAAATAGCCAAATACGGATAAGTCTTATCATCGCGATACCGTACATTAAATACTGGATCGAATTCTTTGATCCACGAATATTCAAGTTGTAATGCTTCAGTTTCATTTCGAACAATAACCCAGTCAACACTTCGGGCACTATCAACCATTGATTGTGTGCGCGGATGAAGATCCTTACCAAAGTAATTTGCCAAACGATTGCGTAAGTTGTTTGCCTTACCTGCGTAAATAACGCGCTGACTTTCATCACGAAAACGGTAAACACCAGGATTCGTTGGAATGTCCTTTGGTTTATCAGTTGGGCGCATTAAGCCTTCTTACTGGTGCTCTTTTTAGCCACTACTTTTTTGGGCTGTGCACTGACTCTCTTAACAGGCATTTTCTTTTCTGTCGCTGGCATTTTTTTCGCCGCTGACGCACCTAATAATGGTTTTAAGAATCGACCTGTGTGGCTGGTCTTATGGGCAGCAACCGTCTCGGGTGTTCCAGTGACAACAACTTTGCCACCTCCTGATCCACCTTCGGGGCCCATATCAATAACCCAGTCAGCGGTCTTAATTACATCCAAATTATGTTCAATAACCAACACAGTGTTTCCCTTATCGACTAAGGAATGCAAAACACCGAGCAACTTTCGCACGTCCTCGAAGTGAAGACCGGTGGTCGGTTCATCGAGTACATAAACGGTTCTGCCAGTTGAACGCTTTTGCAATTCAGAGGCTAACTTGACTCGCTGAGCCTCACCGCCTGAAAGAGTTGTTGCTGGCTGGCCTAATCGAACATAACCCAGTCCCACATCCATAAGGGTCTGCAGATGTCTGGCAATCGGTGGGATGGCTGCAAAAAATTCCAAGGCATTTTCAACAGGCATGTTCAAAATATCCGCAATGGATTTGCCCTTGTAATGCACTTCAAGAGTCTCACGGTTGTACCTTGCACCATGACAAACCTCACACGGAACATATACATCTGGCAGGAAGTTCATTTCAATCTTTAAAGTGCCATCGCCTGAACAAGACTCACAACGCCCGCCCTTTACATTGAAGGAGAAACGTCCTTGCTGGTACCCACGAATCTTCGATTCTTGAGTTTCCGCAAATAACTTACGCACATGATCAAAAACGCCGGTGTAAGTTGCCGGGTTTGATCGAGGTGTGCGACCAATTGGGCTCTGGTCAACATGCACAACCTTGTCGAGCTGCTCAACACCAG
This sequence comes from Actinomycetota bacterium, assembly GCA_009885745.1. Taxonomy (GTDB): domain Bacteria; phylum Actinomycetota; class Actinomycetes; order S36-B12; family UBA5976; genus UBA5976. The sequence continues at coordinate 12,411 of VFKC01000070.1, read as the reverse complement.
AAACACTCTTGTGACGACCAGGAACAGTACGAGCATTGTTTAGGTCGCGCGCCAAAACGTTGTAGAGAATGTCATTTACCAAAGTCGACTTACCTGAACCTGATACTCCAGTTATCGCTACGAAAGCGCTCAATGGAAATGAAACCGTGACATTGTCAAGGTTGTGTTCTCGTGCGCTATTTACCGTCAGCTGACGAGTTTTATCTATTGCCCGACGTTGCGCCGGGACTTCAATGCTGCGCTTGCCTGATAGATACTGACCCGTTAAAGATTCGGCATTATTGAGCAAGTCATCATAAGAACCGCTGACAACGACATGTCCCCCATGCTCACCGGCGCCTGGACCAATGTCCACAATCCAGTCTGCAGTCTTGATCGTATCTTCGTCGTGTTCAACAACAATTAGCGTGTTTCCAAGATCACGTAAGCGAATCAAAGTTTCAATTAAGCGATGATTGTCGCGTTGGTGCAAACCGATACTCGGCTCATCTAAAACATAAAGGACACCCGTTAGCCCTGAGCCGATTTGGGTAGCAAGACGGATTCTCTGCGCTTCTCCACCGGCCAACGAACCTGCTGGACGATCAAGTGAAAGGTAATCCAAGCCCACATCAATTAGGAATGCTAATCGTTCATTTACCTCTTTTAAGACCCGATCCGCGATGGCCCGTTCGCGTGGAGAAAGTTGCAGGTCTTTCAAGAATTCAGCACATTGGCCAATAGGCATTTTGGCTACTTGAGCGATGTTGAGTTCGCTAAGGGTAACCGACAGTGACAATGGCTTGAGCCTGGCACCGTCACAGGCTGGACAGTGCACTTCGCGCATGTAGCCTTCAAGCTTCTCTCGGCTTGTGTCACTTTCAGATTCCTGATGTTTGCGGACTATGTAAGAAATTGCACCTTCAAAACCAGTGGAATATGTGCGCTGACGACCGTACCTATTTTTGTATTTGACTTGGACCTCATGGTCATGTCCAAATAGAAGCGCCTTCTTGACCGCAGCTGGCAGCTTGGACCAAGGCACATCAAGGTCAAATTCCATTTCCTTAGCGAGCGCCTTAATAAGTCGCAAGAAATATTCAGAAATGTGCCCTGATGCCCACGGTGCGATAGCTCCTTGATTTAAAGAAATCGAAGGATCTGGAATTACTAGTTCGGCATCAACTTCCATTTGAGTGCCTAAACCACCACAGTCTGGGCAGGCGCCGAAAGGTGAATTAAAGGAGAAAGATCTTGGTTCTAATTCTTCGAATTGATTGCCATCAAAAAGACATACCAAGTGCTCGCTAAACATGCGTTCGCGCTCGGCATCACCTTCTGGCAAATCTACAAACTCCAGAGTGACTAGCCCAGAGGAGAGCCTTAGTGCTGTTTCGATGCTGTCCGTCAGCCGCCTAACATCATCGGCCTTAACCGCAAGTCGATCAACCACAACTTCAATGGTGTGTTTTTCTTGTTTCTTCAATTTAGGGGGAGTTTCCAGCGGATAGACAGTGCCATCTACACGAACGCGAGCAAAACCTTGAGTTTGAAAACTTCGGAATAACTCGGTGTATTCGCCTTTACGTTCTCTGATAACCGGTGCCAAGATCTGAAAACGAGTTCCTTCTTCGATTTCCAGGATTCGGTCAACAATTTGTTGCGGTGACTGTCGAGCAATCGGTCGAGAGCAATCTGGGCAATGTGGACGTCCTGCGCGCGCGTAAAGCAATCGCAAGTAATCGTAAACCTCGGTAATGGTTCCAACCGTTGAGCGCGGATTACGATTGGTTGACTTTTGATCAATCGATACGGCTGGAGAGAGTCCTTCGATGAAGTCAACATCTGGTTTATCCATCTGACCTAAAAATTGCCGCGCATATGCAGATAGTGATTCCACGTAGCGTCTTTGCCCTTCGGCGAAAATGGTGTCAAAAGCTAGTGACGATTTGCCAGAACCCGACAAACCTGTGAAAACAATAAGGGCGTTGCGGGGTAAATCAATGTTCACATTTTTTAAGTTGTGTTCGCGAGCTCCACGAACTATTAATCGATCAATCATGAGCGCTCCGCGATGTCAGTGTCTCCCACTCTACGAGATTACCCTTTGCTGAGTCGGCGCGCTTGACGTCGGGGCGCTTAGGCGTGACCAGCCTGCGACATCTGGCGCAATTCTTTTTTAAGTTCGGAAATTTCATCACGCAAACGTGCAGCAAGCTCAAACTGTAACTCCGAGGCTGCCGTGTGCATTTGGGTAGACAGTTGATCGATTAGGTCGGCTAAGTCCTTCGCTGGAATTGTGCGCAGGCTTTCGCGAGCACCTAATTTTGAGATACCTTTTCCGAGCCCGGATGCTAGGAAATCCTCACTATCTGCATCTTCACGCACCATCATGTCGGTAATGTCGGCAATCTTTTTGCGAAGAGGTTGCGGATCAATACCCCGCTCTTGGTTGTAGGCGATTTGCTTCACCCTACGTCGATTTGTTTCATCGATAGCTACCCGCATTGAATCAGTGATTTTGTCTGCGTACATGTGAACTTCACCCGAAACATTTCGAGCAGCACGACCGATTGTTTGAATCAGGCTTCGTTGGCTTCGCAGGAAACCCTCTTTATCAGCATCCAGAATCGCCACCAAGGAAACTTCTGGCAGGTCGAGTCCTTCACGCAAAAGGTTGATACCGATTAACACATCGTATTCACCAAGTCGTAATTCTCGCAGAAGTTCAATACGACGCAGTGTGTCAACCTCAGAGTGCAGGTATCGCACTCGTATTCCTTGTTCAAGTAAGTAGTCCGTTAGGTCCTCGGACATCTTCTTTGTCAGAGTTGTTACTAGAACCCTGGTGCCATTTGCCGCACGCAAACGAATTTCATGGATTAGGTCATCGATTTGGCCCTTGGTTGGCTTCACAATGATTTCGGGATCAAGTAGACCAGTTGGTCTAATCACCTGTTCAACGACATCGCCTTCGACCTTAGCCAGTTCATACTTACCTGGTGTTGCCGACAAGTAGACCGTCTGATCAATTCGTTCAAGGAATTCCGCAAACTTCAATGGACGGTTGTCCATCGCACTGGGCAACCTGAAACCGTGTTCGACTAATGTGCGCTTTCTCGACGCATCGCCTTCATACATCGCGCCCACTTGAGACACCGTTACGTGACTTTCATCAATTACCAGCAGAAAATCTTCCGGGAAATAATCAAGCAAACAAAACGGTGCTGTTCCTGATTCTCGTCCATCTATATGTCGCGAGTAATTTTCAATACCGGAACAAAAGCCCAAGTTTTGCATCATCTCAATGTCATATGCTGTTCTCATTTTTAGTCGCTGAGCCTCGAGCAATTTTCCCTGAGTTTCAAATTCTGCAAGTCGAACGATCAATTCATCTTCAATGTCTCGAATAGCGCGAGTCATTGTTTCTGGTCCAGCCGAATAATGAGAGGCAGGAAAGATGTGCATTTCCTGATCGTCTGTGAGGATTTCGCCGGTAATCGGATGTAATGACATTAGGCGATCTATGTCGTCACCGAACATCTCTATGCGAATTGGATGCTCTTCATAAACCGGATAGACCTCAACAGTGTCGCCGCGAACTCTGAAGGTTCCTCGAGTGAATGCAATGTCATTGCGATTGTATTGAATTTCAACCAGAGACCTCAGCAACTTATCCCGGTTTATGGATTCCCCGACACGCAAACGAATCATGCGCTCGATATATTCCTGCGGTGTACCAAGGCCATAGATACAAGAAACGCTTGCCACAACAATTACGTCCCTGCGGGTGAGCAAACTGTTGGTTGCACTATGACGCAAACGTTCAACTTCCTCATTAACCGATGAATCTTTTTCAATAAAAGTATCGCTTTGTGGAATGTAGGCTTCTGGCTGGTAATAGTCGTAATACGAAACAAAATATTCGACTGCATTGTTTGGCATCAACTCTCGAAACTCATTTGCAAGTTGTGCAGCCAAGGTCTTATTTGGCGCCAGCACCAATGTGGGCCGTTGCAATTTCTCGATGAGCCAGGCGGTTGTCGCGCTCTTTCCTGTACCAGTTGCACCAAGCAAGACCACGTCCTTTTCGCCTGCCCTGATGCGTCGCTCAATTTCTGCAATCGCTGCTGGCTGATCCCCTGCTGGCTCAAATTCACTAATAACTTCAAATGGCGCAACCGTGCGCTGAAGTTCATTAATCGGCCGAGTCATGGCTTTAGCCTACGCCGATAGCGCTGACCACACCTGCGCAACTTGTTTCTCTAGAAACTCCAGGTTGCCCGCATTTTCGATTACATAGTCGGCAACTGCGCGACGCTCTTCATCGCTTGTCTGTTGGCCCATCCGAGCCAGAATGTCATCATCGTCTAGCCCACGAGCTTTAAGACGCACCATCCGGTCAACTGCCGGAGCCAGAACAACAATGACCTTGTCGAAACGATCCATCATTTCTAACTCAACGAGTAACGGGGTTTCGTAGACAACAATCTTGCTCGGATCAATAGCTTGTCGCAAAGCACCTAAAGCAGCGGCAACCCTTGGATGAATAATTTTTTCAAGAGATGCGAGCGCCTCTGGTTCACCAAAGACATGTGCAGCCAATAGTTGGCGTTTTATTCGGCCATCATCACCGATAAGTTCAGGGCCAAAAAGATCAATAACTTTTTCAAAGCCAGAGGTACCAGGAGCAATGGCTTCACGCGCCAACTCGTCTGCATAAACAATGCGGGCTCCGAGTTTTTCAAACAATTCAGCAACGGTTGACTTTCCCGAACCAATGCCACCCGTCAATCCCACAAACATGATTCAAGGATACTTGTCTGGAATAAAAAAGTGGGGCCTGCTGGTTTCCCAACAAGCCCCATAATTATTTTTAAGTTATTAAACGTCTTCAGTTAACTTGTCGCGAAGCGCCTGAAGGGCAGCATCATCAGCAAGAGTTCCTTCGCTGGCTGATTCGCCAGAGTAAGAAGTTGGTGATTCAACTTCGGCTACTGCGGCTGCAGCAGCATCTGCCTTCTTTGAATCTTCGATCTGAGTCTTGTGAGCTTCCCACTTGGCATGAGCTTCAGCGTACTTACGCTCCCACTCTTCCTTCTGCTCTTCATGTCCTGGCAACCATTCGTTGGTTTCAGAATCAAAGCCTTCTGGGTAAATGTAGTTGCCATTCTCGTCATACTGATTCATGCCGTAAAGAGCAGCGTCAAAGTTCTCTGGTTCGGAACCTGTATCGCCATCTTCATTAGCTTGCTTCAATGAAAGTGAGATGCGGCGGCGCTCTAGATCGATGTCGATGACCTTAACGAATGTGGAGTCACCAACCTGAACAACCTGCTCTGGAATCTCAACGTGACGTGAAGCCAATTCAGAGATGTGAACAAGGCCTTCAATGCCATCGCTTACGCGAATGAATGCGCCGAATGGTACGAGCTTGGTAACTTCACCTGGCACAACTTGACCCAACTGGTGGGTGCGTGCGAAGTGCTGCCATGGATCTTCCTGAGTGGACTTAAGCGACAACGACACACGCTCGCGCTCGAAATCAACATCAAGAACTTCAACAGTTACTTCCTGGCCAACTTCAACAACCTTTGTCGGGTGATCAACGTGCTCCCATGACAATTCGGAAACGTGAACCAAACCATCAACGCCACCTAGATCAACGAAGGCACCGAAGTTAACAATGCTCGAGACAACACCCTTACGGATCTGCCCCTTCTCCAACTGATTCAAGAAGCCATGGCGCACTGCGCTTTGGGACTGCTCAAGGTAAGCGCGACGAGAAAGCACAACGTTGTTACGGTTCTTGTCTAGTTCAATGATTTTTGCTTCGATCTGCTTGCCGATGTATGGCGCAAGATCGCGAACACGTCGCATTTCAACAAGTGATGCAGGAAGGAATCCGCGAAGACCGATGTCCATGATCAAGCCGCCCTTGACGACCTCGATAACAGTTCCGGTAACAACGCCATCTTCTTCTTTGATTTTTTCAATTGTGCCCCAGGCGCGTTCGTACTGTGCGCGCTTCTTGGAAAGAATCAGACGGCCTTCTTTGTCTTCTTTTTGAAGAACTAAAGCTTCGATTACATCGCCAACGGTAACGACCGCATTTGGGTCGACATCGTGCTTGATGCTGAGTTCACGCGAAGGAATAATACCTTCGGTCTTGTAGCCGATATCAACAAGAACTTCATCGCGATCTACTTTTACGATGATGCCCTCTACGATGTCTCCATCATTGAACGGCTTGATTGTTGCGTCGATTGCAGCGAGAAATTCTTCGCTTGAGCCGAAATCATCGAATGTACTGAAACGGCTTGTGTCTGTAGGGACGGTCATTAAGAAATGCCTCTAAACGGATAGGTGTAGTTCGGATGCTGTTGCTTTCAAAAACTCGCTTGAAAAAATCAATGAATTCTTGAACCTATTTTTCTCTGTCTGAAAATAGGCACAGGTCAGCCCTCTAAGGATAGAGAGCCTTGTGCATAAGGTCAAAACGAGAGATTCGGCGAAAATCGTTTAATGGCCAGCCTGGGACCAGGAATGACCCGAACCAACAGAAACATCGAGCGGGACGGCTAACTCGGCAACATCTCTCATGTGTTCGATGGTCAAGGCAGTTACTTGGGCTAACTCCCCTGGCGCAACTTCAATAACTAATTCATCATGAACTTGAAGGAGCATCCGCGATTTTAGGTTTTGTTGCTTGAGAGCGCCATCAACTTTAAGCATGGCAACTTTAACTAAATCTGCCGACGAGCCCTGGATTGGGGCATTTAACGCCATCCGCTCAGCCACATCACGCAATTGTCGATTATCACTGTTTAAGTCAGGTAGATAGCGTCGGCGTCCCATAATCGACTCGGTGTAGCCAAGTCTGCGTGCTTCAACGACGACATTTGCAAGATAATCCCGAACTCCACCGAAACGCTCGAAGTAAGTGTTCATGAGATTCTTGGCTTCTTCATTACTCGTTCCGAGTTGTTGAGCTAGCCCATATGCCGAAAGTCCATAAGCCAACCCATATGACATTGCCTTAACTTTTCGACGCATATCCGTGGTTACCTCTTTGGCAGGGACACCAAAAACCTGCGAGCCAACGGTCGCGTGTAAATCCTCGCCAGAGTTGATTGCCGCAATCAAACCTTGATCTTTTGATAAATGCGCCATAACTCTTAATTCAATTTGGCTGTAGTCAGCCGTGAGCAAAGTTTCATATCCAGTCCCGACTACGAAAGTTTCGCGAATCTGCATTCCCTCTGGTGTGCGAATTGGAATGTTCTGCAGATTAGGGTCTGTGCTCGATAATCGACCTGTGGCGGCCACCATCTGATTGAAAGTCGTGTGCACGCGACCATCATCCGCAACACATGCCAGCAATCCGGAAACGGTTTGACGCAACTTAACTACTTCGCGATATCTTAAAAGCGCGGTAAGCAATTCATCATCAGGAAACTTGGCCAAGAGACCTTGCAATGATTCGGCATCGGTTGTGTAACCAGTCTTAATCTTTTTTGTTTTTGGCAATCCACGATCTTCAAAGAGCACTTCTTGTAATTGTTTAGGTGAGCCAAGATTGAACTCTCGCCCCGCGGCTGAGTGTGCCTGCTTTACTGCACCTGCTGCATCTGAATCAAATTCACGTTCTAATCTTTGCAACGCTTCTATATCAACTGCGATACCGGCAACTTCAAGACGCGCCAAAACGTCAATGAGCGGTAGTTCGACATCGCGCATAAGTTCGATGCCGCCATGCTCGGCAAGTTCATAGTTGAGGTATTCGCTTAAGTCCAAACTTGCCCGAGCCGTTTTTGCTAAAGAATTACCTGATAGATCATCAGGCTCGCCCAAAGTAAGTTGAGCAGGCTCAACCACATTCGTATCCTCTAATGAGCGCTTCAAATACCGCTGAACTAGGCCTGGCAGTGCAAAATCTCGACCACCTGGCGACAGTATGTACGCAGCAATTGCGGTGTCACATTCAAGATTGTTGATAGTTGCACCATGAACAATGAGCGCAGTCAGAGGACCCTTAACATCATGAGCAACTTTGTGCTGAGGACCTGCCAACCAATTCACCAAAACATCGCCGCCTTCGGCGAAGCCGCACCAAACAGATGAGCCAGTTGTAGACACCAAAGCCACATTGGTTAGGTGCCCGGACCCACGCGCCCATGCGCCAGAAAACGCAATCGCCATAGTTCCTTCTTCATGGATTTCAAGCCATTTAGCGAGTTGCTTTTCATTTACCTGTGTTGAATCAATATCAAAACTTTCACCAGCTGGCTCGATTACTTCATCTTCAATCTCACCAGATTGGCTTGACGGCCAAGCAGCGAAGAGCCTTGGTCGCAATGCTGCAAATTCAAGAGCATCAAATTTCGCGTGCACTACTGCTGGGTCGTAGTCATGACGCTGGTAGGTCTCTAGATCTATATCTATCGGCACATTGTCGATGAGTCTGTTGAGCTCATAGTTGAGAGTTACTTGACTTGAGTACTCGCGAAAAGCCTCACCAACTTTTCCTGGCAACGAATCTTGACCAGCCAAAATGGCATCGAGATCGCCAAATTGAACGATCCATTTGGCCGCTGTTTTGGGGCCTACCCCGGGCACGCCGGGTAAGTTGTCACTTGATTCACCAACCATCGCAGCCAGGTCGCGATACTGTGCAGCGTCTACACCGTACTTTGCCTGCACTGCTTCGTTATCCATGATTACCAAATCCGACATACCTTTGCGCGGATAAAGAATTGTCACATCAGGTCTGATCAATTGAAAAGAATCACGATCACCAGAAACAATGCTTACTGGGATTTTGCTGGTGTGGGCTAGGGTCGCCAGAATGTCGTCAGCTTCAAAACCTTCAGCTGTTACAACTGGGATGTTAAGCGCTTCAAGAATTTGCTTAATTAGTTCCACTTGGCCAGCGAACTCAGGTGGACTCTTAGCACGCGTTGCTTTGTATTCTGGGTATCGCTTTGCGCGGAAGGTGTCGCGTGAAAGATCAAAAGCAACTGCGATGTGAGATGGCTGTCGCTCTTTTAGAACGTTGACCAGCATCGACATGAAACCATAGACCGCATTTGTGTGTTGTCCGCTACTTGTTGCGAAGTTTTCGACCGGCAGAGCGTGAAACGCGCGATAGGCAAGGGAGTGACCATCAAGGACTAAAAAATTCTGCGAGTTTGCCACATCTAGATAATAGAGTGCTGTGATTTCACTGGCACGAGGTAGGTTGAACACAGAGGTGATTCGTGATGAATGATGAAAATGAACAAGTGCAAAATGTTGATGCTGGCGCACTAGCCAAACGGCTTGAAATTGTTATTACTAAGGCATCTGCCACTGAAGTAATCGGCACAATGCCAGTGCGCGGAAACACTCAACCTTTTGGCTTATTAAATGGTGGAGCATCGATGGCACTCGCCGAAACTCTTGCTTCAGTCGGTGCGCAACTTGCAGCTGGCGAGGGACGCGCAGCAGTAGGTATCGAGATCAATGGGTCACACCATCGAAGCGCCCAAGATGGATTTGTCACTGGCACTGCAACCGCAATCAGCGTGGGTAAAACTTTGGCTATTTATGGTGTTGAAGTTTGTGACAACGAAGGCCGCAAACTTTGTACCGCACGGGTTACTTGTTTGCTGCGTGATTTAGCTTAATCTCGCCCGAAAGCAAACTCTGAGTACGGCGGCGAATTCTTTGTGCGACAAGTCTTGACGGCTCCGCTGAAATTTTCCTACGTAAAACTACCGTGTCAGATATGCGCCGCGTGGAAATTGGAGCAAACCCTAAACGAGCGAAAAATCTACTCGCCTCGCGCTCATTTGGTGGCACAGATGCCATGATGTTCACACATCCCCATTTGTCTGCATAAGAAAGCGCGCTATTCAAAATTGCTTTGGCCACTCCGCGATGACGTGAATTCTTGAGTACATGTAAGCCACTGACTTGGAGGCTCAGCGATTCAGCCCAAACCCCGACATCGGCAATACTTATGCACGCGATTCCAACTGCACGATTGCCATCCCAGGCAGCCACCAGTTTCAAAGACTCGCTTGATTGTGAAATTTCAATCCGAGCTATTAGCGCAGATTTATCTAGAGTTGCTGAGCCAAGATTAATCTCATCCCAGATAGGGAGAAGGTCCTCAATCTCTTCGATTGCCACTTCGCGCACTGTAATTGCCATAACTTGAGGCTACGCCTGTATCGCGACTTGCGCGAATGCGCCTACACATGCTTTGGTTTAAGCCTTTTGAGCACCTTTTTACAGGTGCTTAGAAAATCCCAGTGGCCCGCAAAGTTAATGCAAAAACCACAATTCCGCCGATACGATAAATCCATACATTTTTAGGACGAAGATACCAACGGACATCTCCCTCTACAGGTTCACGACCAAACATGCCAATAATTGAGATCATCGCCGAGGCTCCCGTTGCTCCAACGAAAGTTAGGGATCCTGCGTCAGAAATGTTTGGCATCTGCTTGGCAACAAATGCTCCGGCAGCGGTCGCAGCTACAAGGCCAAAGGTCAACCCAGGCAATCCACCCGGCAATATCTGGTAGAGCTTAGGCACGTTCGGGAATTTATGACTTAGAAGATTTATAAATGCAGGCAGGATAAATAGAGCGGTGCCTACATACAGCAAAGATGTTTGGGTGATGAATGCCGCCATTAGGAATCCGAAGAAACAGGCGCGCAAGACTAAAGAAATGTTCTTCTGCACAACATTCGCCTCAGGGAAATCGGCTACGTCAATTGTGGCAAGCCTTTGAGGGAAATAGCGGGCAGCAATTTCTTCTGCCACAACTCGAACTGCTATCGCTCCTGCGAGTAGTATTCCAATTTCATCGGCATGAGTTACCACAAGGAATTCAGTGCCCGCGATTGGGTTTAATACCCCCATAATGTTTTTTATAGCCCATCCAGCGATAAATGAACCAACCGCTAGATCAACAACTCTTTCGTACCAGTGATGTGTTGAACTTGTTACCGGACGTCGGAAGCTTCGGAAGGCAGCCGCGAGCATACTTGGACCAAAACTGATAAGAATCAGGCAAAGGACTAATCGGATGTCAGCAGAGTCGATTGAAGCTGATTTAGTCAAAGCAACTGCGCAGAAGATGGTCATGGCCAGGAAGGCCGCAAATGCATCGAAAGCACCGATCAGAACAATGCCTACAAAAATTGCTGTCGGTGGCGGAGCTACTTGATCACCCAAGCTGCCAATGCCCTTAAGTGCTAACAGCAAAGCAACAACAGGAAGGATTATGGATAAAGTCCCAAGTGTTGCTCTTAGGTATGAGGCATCATTGATTAACTTGGATGTGAGTGGTGAAATGCGCGCAACTTTTTGAACCACTCTGCGCGAAGGTCTATCCAATGCCACTAACAAACCTGAACCCCACAAGGCCATTTGATCACCCACATGTGTTGCCATCTGGGTACCAGATGTTCTACCTGCGCCGTCGGCAGCATCAGCTGCATCAGCGGCTTCAGACGCTGCAGCCGTACCTGGTCCAGCGCTAGCACCGGCACCAGCAACACGGGCAGTTGCACCACCAGCACCACTTCCAGCCGCAGCGGCGGCACCAGCAGCTGAAGCGGCAGCACCTGCAGCAACTGCGACAGTCACTGAAAGTGCGATTGCAGTGGTAACTGCTGCCTTCTTAGCTACTTCTTTGGCAACTTCAACGGCTTCTTCTGAGTCCGTTGAATCAGTATCGACTACAACAGGAACCAACTTGGGCGCTACAAATTTTGCGGTAAATCCAGCCGCGCTAAGCGCTTGAGCATTTAGGTTGGTTGTGTTGCCTGACAAGTCAAAGAATTCAATTGAGGAGACTACCCATTCAACAGGCTTATCGACAAGAGGTACTTCAACATTGGCTCTAAACAGTGCTCGCTTGAAATTTCCTGAGATGAATTTCGCAGTTACCGCATCACGGGTTTCGATTCCGTCCACGGATGCTAAACCAATTAGCGCCCCACGTCTTAGGTCAACACCAGATCCGATGTCTTCAATCGTAAAGTCTGCAATGACAGAAACTAGCCCATTCGCCATGTCCGGTTCTGCAGGCTGTACAGCCAGAGTGGTCAGAATAGGGGCGGTTTGATCCGTTACACACTGGTCTGAAGTTTCTTCCAGTTCACTGATACAAACGTTATCGCCAGGTCCGCCTAATAATGTGTCGATTCCCTCGCCACCTAGAAGTACGTCGTTTCCGATCTCTCCGTCGAGTGTGTCTGCGCCTGCTCCGCCTTCAATAGTGTCATCACCGTTGCCACCTTGGATGAAGTTTTCGCCTGCATTGCCGACGATTGTGTCTTCGCCCTCGCCGCCAACAACATTTTCAATTTCAGTCAGAGTGTCAGCGCCTTGACCTCTTGCTGTTCCAGCCTGTAAATCAACTTCTACTGGTG
>VFKC01000057.1 GCA_009885745.1 Actinomycetota bacterium | reverse complement strand
AGATCTGAAGTAATTAGCGGACAGAAACATTACCTCTCAATACTATCTATCATGATGCCCAATTGACAACGACATAATTGCCCGAATTGGGTTAACACCAAACGAACTCTGCCCGTTCGAAAGGATTCGAACTACGACGCTGTTGATCCGTAGACCAAGCCCAATTAGCGAAACAGTGCTTAGGGCTGCCACATTTGCAAAGCCACGTCACATCAATTTGTAAATGGCGCGATTCGCAAATGGCGACTAGGCCGTATGGCCGGCCACGGTCACATTCAAGGGCACATCAAGTAGCGCATTTAGATCGCTGTTTGAAATCAACGTCGAAACATCAACACTTAAAGTTGCGGAGATCTCACTCACCTTAATTGCGATGATGGCTTCATCGTCTTCAAGTTCCCAACTTGCCGAATTTATGCCCGACACATCTGTTAACAGATCACACACTTTGGCTAATTCAAGTTCAAGTAATTCAAATCGCTTTGGACCTATGGCAAGTAACGACAACAGATTGCCATCAATTGCTAACGGCGTTGGTCCCGACATGTCCAGAATGATTGCGTCATAACCTTGCTCGACTGCACCTTGGGCAACCTCAAAAGCAGCACGCGGTATCGGGCGTGCTTTTGAATCCCAGTATTCAACGGCGTCAGTTCCAGTAAATGCAATGAGCGCCTTGCGACCATCAACTGATTGAAACTCAACTGATTGCATGTGGCTATCTTTTTCTTGGCCATCGACAATTGAATCGACTACAGCCACAACAGGCACTAATAACCGAGCAACTACTAACAAGTCGAGTAATTCGCGGGCAGATTCGGCAGAAGCGGTACGCGCGTATTCAACTATCGCCTCGCGTAAATCCGGATCGGCTTGACCGTCATCACCTGCAAAACCTGACGCTGGGATTTGCGCGTCAGTAAAGTCGTTGCTCACAGGCGGCAGGCGTGAATGTCTGTGACAATAACACCACGAGCGCCGATTGTGTATAGGTCATCCATAACTGTGTGAACTTGCTTGCGCGGAACCATTGCACGAACGGCTGCCCAAGTTGAATTTTGCAAAGAAGAAACAGTCGGTGATTCGATACCAGGTGTTATGGCACATGCCTTCTCAACCAACTCAACAGGAATGTCGTAGTCAACCAAAACGTATGAGCGAGCAACAATCACACCTTGGATGCGACGCACGAATACATCAACAGCTGATTGATCTGCAATGCCATCACGAGCAATCATGATTGCCTGGCTCTTGAAGATTGGTTCGCCAACAACTTCAAGTCCAGCTTGGCGCAAGGTTGTTCCAGTTGCCACGACATCGGCAACAACATCAGCAACACCAAGTCGAACCGCATTTTCAACAGCGCCATCAAGTTCAACAACTTCGGCGATTAGTTTTTGCTCAACAAGCCAGTTGCGCAAGATGCCGCCGTAAGAAGTTGCAATGCGCTTTCCAGCAACGTCGCTGTATTGTTTGGCCGTTCCTGCTGGAGCAGCCAGACGGAAAGTTGAAGGGGCAAAACCTAGTTCCAAAATAGTTGAGGCAGTTGAACCTGAATCGGCTAATAAATCTTCACCAGTGATACCAACATCTAGAGTTCCGCGGCCAACATAAGTCGCGATGTCGCGCGGGCGTAGGAAAAAGAATTCAACATCATTTTCTGGATCTTGCACAACAAGTTCACGTGAGTTGGCAACAGCGGCGTAGCCTGCTTCGCGCAACATCTCACGAGATGGGTCGGAAAGCTGACCTTTATTGGGGATAGCAACGCGCAACATAATTACAACTTTCCATAAACGTCTTCGAGGCTAATGCCTCGAGTGATCATCAAAACTTGAGTCCAATACAACAATTGTGCGATTTCTTCAGCCGTTGCTTCATCAGATTCGTGTTCAGCGGCCATCCATACTTCGGCGGCCTCTTCAACTATTTTCTTACCAACGGCGTGAACCCCAGCCTGAACCATCGCAACAGTTGATGAGTTCGGGTCATTGCTGGCAACACGGGCCAACAGCTCGGCATGTAAATCGTCGAAGGTTTTCATAGGATAACCCTAAATGCTAGAGATGCTCTTAAGTACCGACACCATGTTCATCGCAGCAGCAGCAGCTTCGGCGCCTTTATCTTCATTGCTATTTGATAGCCCGGCGCGATCAAGGGCTTGTTGCTCGTTATCGCAAGTAAGTAGGCCAAAACCAATAGGCACACCAGTTTCTAAAGCAACAGTGGTTAATCCATCTGTTGCTGCCGAGCACACATAATCAAAGTGCGGCGTCCCACCACGAATAACAACACCTAAAGCCACCACTGCATCTGCGCCTGACTTAGCAGCGATTGACGCGCCAAGCGGCAACTCGAATGCCCCTGGCACTCGGTGAATCTCAGCCACGACACCGGCAGATTCGATTACTTTTACTGCCCCGGCGATTAGCGCATCCATAATTTCGGTGTGCCAAGAAGACGCGACTACAACTACTCGTTTGCCAGTGAAATTACTGACGACTGATTCGGGGCTACCAACACCGCTCATTCGGATTCTCCAAAACTCAAATCATGACCCATTTGGTCACGCTTAGCTCGCAAGTAATCACGATTGAAATCATTTGGTTCGATTTCAATTGGGACACTTTCTGAAATGGTCAAACCGTATCCATCAAGACCTGCACGCTTTGTTGGGTTGTTGGTTAGTAAGCGCATGCTCTTGATTCCCAACTCAACCAAAATCTGAGCGCCCGTGCCGTAATCGCGTGAATCTGCAGGAAGACCTAGCGCCAGATTCGCCTCAACGGTGTCGGCGCCTTGATCTTGAAGTGCGTAAGCCTGCAATTTGTGCAGCAGGCCAATGCCGCGACCTTCGTGTCCGCGAACATAAAGGACAACTCCGCGACCTTCTTTTGCCACAGTGCGCATTGCCCCATGAAGTTGCGGACCACAATCACAGCGTAAGGAACCTAAAGCATCACCAGTTAGACATTCGGAGTGAACACGAACAAGCACATCTTTGCCGTCGCCAATTTCGCCCATGACTAATGCCACATGATCGGTGTTATCAATCAGGCTTCTAAAGCCAACAACATTAAAGACACCATGTTCTGTTGGCAGTTCTGCCGTGGCAACGCGCTCAACTTGTGATTCGGTGCGACGGCGATAGGCAATTAAATCTGCAATGGAAATCATCAACAAACCATGAGTATCAGCAAACTCGCGAAGTGCCGGAACGCGCATCATCGAGCCATCATCATGAACGACTTCGGCGATTACACCAGCAGGCTGCAGGCCAGCTAGTCGGGCTAAATCAACTGATGCTTCGGTATGGCCTGGGCGGCGCAGAACACCACCTGGCATTGCGCGTAGCGGGAAAACATGGCCGGGTCGAGTCAATTCTGTCGCGTGTGTAGTTGGACTAGAAAGAATCTTTACCGTCTGGGAACGATCCGCAGCACTAATTCCAGTGGAGACTCCTTCGCGTGCATCGACGCTCACCGAATATGCAGTCCCTTTAGCGTCTTCGTTGACATGCGTCATTGGCGGCAGGCCTAGTCGATCAAGGTCAACGCCTTCCATCGGAACACACAAAACACCAGAGGTATGTCGAATCATAAATCCAACTAGTTCGGGAGTGGTCTTTTCTGCAGCAAAAATCAAGTCGCCTTCGTTTTCGCGATCTTCATCATCAACTACGACGACCATCTTGCCCGCACGGATTTCTTCTAGTGCTGCTTCAACCGAATCAAGTCGAGTTGTCATTTGGATGCCCCTAATAGTTTCTCGACATACTTCGCTAGGACATCGACTTCAAGATTCATACGGTCCCCTGCTTGATAAAGACCCAATGTGGTGTGCGTCAAAGTAGCCGGAATCAGCGAGACTGTGAAAACTTCCGTATCAACAGATGCAACCGTTAGTGATGTTCCATCTACGGTGATACTGCCTTTTTCAACGACGTACTTGAGCAAATCTGGATTGGGGCGAATAGTCACCACATCCCAATTTTGCGAATGTTCTCTGGATACAAATTCACCAACACCATCAACATGGCCTTGAACTAAGTGCCCGCCAAGGCGGGTAGCCAAAGTGACTGGGCGCTCAAGGTTTACCTTTGCACCAGCTTGTAACGCTCCAATAGTTGTGCGATTTACTGTTTCGCGCATCACATCAGCGGTGAATTCTTTTTCAGTTCGCGTTGCCACAGTTAAACAAACACCATTGACACTGATGGAATCGCCAAGTTGCGCATCACTTAACACCACATCGCTGGAGATTGTGATTTGTAACGCGTCATCAGGCAAGTTAACAACCTGAGAAACAGTACCTAGTTCCTCAATAATTCCGGTAAACACTTAACCGCCCTGATGTGTAGAAAAATGAACTAACAGGTCTAATCCAACACGAGTTACCTCGTAATTGCTAAATTTACGAGCTTGATCTAAAGAATTGACACCAATGTCACCAAGTACGCCATGACCTTGACCAATTACTATCGGTGCTTGAAACCAGAAAACTTCATCAACTAATCCTTGGTTCCACGCAGATCTGGATAATCCAGGGCCGGCTTCGATTAGCACCCGATGTATCCCATGTTCGGTGAGCAGACTATTTAATACCTGCGCCAAATCACCATGGGTGACACTGCCTGGATTTGGTCCAGCCAGAATGCGCGATTCACTTGGAATTTTGCGCTGACCTAAAACGAGTCGCAATGGTTGTTGATCATCAGACAAATGCCGCGCTGTCATCAGTGGATCATCAATCAGAACTGTGCCGGTGCCGGTAAGAATCGCACCGACAGATGCCCGGATTTCTTGAACAACTTCGCGGGATTCTTCGCTGGTGATCCACTTGCTCGTGCCATCAACACTGGCCACGAATCCATCAAGGCTGGTGGCTGTTTTCCAAATAACCCACGGCCGATTATTGATTTGAGCAAAAGTCCAAGTCGGATTTAGCGAAACACATTCTTCAAGCAAAACACCTGATGTGACATCTACCCCACTGGTGGCAAGGGCTGCAGCGCCGCCGGCCATTGCTGGGTTGGGATCTGATTGGCCATAAACGACTCGAGTAACTCCAGCGCTAATGAGTGCGTGTGTGCACGGGCCTTTGACTCCTGTGCTTGCACACGGCTCAAGAGTTGTATAAACCGTTGAACCCGTAGTCAATCCTTCTGCTTGCTGTAAGGCGACAACTTCAGCGTGATCTGAACCAGAGCCGTCATGCCAACCCTCGCCGATGATGTCGCCAGCGGCACTAACTACAACTGCGCCTACTCGCGGATTCTTATCCAGCAGAAGGTCAGCAGACTTGGCTAATACAATTGCTCGCGCCATCATCTCTTGATCAAAATCTGAGTGGGCCATTAACAACCGCCCCACCAGGAACCATCGATTGACTTGTTGGCAAGCTCGCGCAGATTTGTAATCGCAGCACTTGGGTCACTCGTGTTGTAAACAGCAGAGCCGGCAACGAAAGTGTCCGCACCTGCTTCGGCACACATCGCAATGGTGTCAAGGGATACGCCACCATCAACTTGTAGCCAAATGTCTGTATCAAGGTTTTTAATAATTTCGCGAGCGCGTTTTACTTTGGGCAATTGATCCGCCATGAATGATTGACCGCCAAAGCCAGGCTCGACCGTCATAATCAAGACCATGTCTAACTCGGAAAATAAGTCTTCGTAATCGGCCAAATTTGTGCCTGGCTTAATAGCCATTCCGGCGCGCGCACCTGCGGCGCGAATGTCGCGAGCAACTTGGCGTGGGTTGGCGGCGGCTTCAACATGGAATGTGACGCTTTTGGCTCCTGCCTCGGCAAAACTAGGTGCCCATCGGTCGGCATCACTAATCATTAAGTGACAATCAACTGGCGTAGAGACTTGGTTGACTATGGCTTCAACTACTGGAAGTCCAATAGTTAGATTCGGGACAAAGTGATTGTCCATGACATCAACATGAAGCCAATCAGCCGTTTGGGCAACGCGCTCACATTCATCTACTAAATGACCGAAATCAGCAGACAAGATGCTTGGCGAAATCCGAATTCCCACGTTTACAGCCTAGCCTCTATGTGTTGCGACGAAGGATGGAAAGGAACATTCCATCTGTTTGATGTACATCGGGGCGCAACCGCATGGCTTTGGAATCAGCAGGTAGCTCTAGTTGTGGCAAAACCTCTGACATGTCTACCGCCGCGAAGTTCGGATGCTTGCGCAAGAAGCTTGAAACAATCGCATCTGTTTCAGCAATGTGTGGTGAACATGTTGCATAACCGATGACTCCGCCAACGCGGACTAACTCGCTGGCATGATTCAAAAGTTGGGCTTGTAAAACCGTCAAGGTCGGGATATCGCTTGGTTGTTTGCGCCAACGCGCTTCGGGACGACGGCGTAAAGCGCCAAGTCCAGTACAAGGCGCATCAACCAAGATCCGATCGAATGCATGGTCTGGTTCGTATTCGCGAGCATCAACGACGATTACTTCGTGATGACCCGGGGCGTTGTACAGCGAGTTCTCAACAAGGCGTGCACGTGTTGGAACAGGCTCAAGTGCGATGAAGTCGATGTCGCGTTCGGCGGCAAAGCCCGCCAACACCGCAGCCTTACCACCAGGACCCGCACACATATCAAGCCAAACTGATTCGTTGCCTTCGACTTGGACGTTAGCCATCGCCAGGGCAACTAACTGGCTACCTTCATCTTGAACACCTACACGATTGTCGCGAACAAGTTCTATGTCACCTGGTCGAGTGGACCAAAATTCATCTTGAGATGTTGGGCGCAAGATTGTGGCAGCCAATGGTGACCATCGACCTGTTTCAAGATGTGGGGTTTCTAAAAGTTCGTCCAGCGTGCTTTGACCCGGGCGAGCCACTAGTGAAACTGGCGCAGGTTCGTTGCCGGCTTCTAAGACTGCGCGAACTTCGGTGACATCACATTTGTAAGCATCCATGAGCGAACGAATGACCCACGCAGGATAAGAAAACTCCAAAGCCAGTGCATCTATTGGGCTTAGTCCGGGGGTAAGAACTTGTAACCATTCGGGCCATGTCTGTTCGCAAATCTTACGCAAGACTGCGTTGACAAACTTTGATGAACTCACGTTCACCACGTGACGCGCCAGTTCAACAGTTTCGGATACGGCTGCATGCACGGGCACTCGCATGAACAAAAGTTGGTAAGCCCCGATGCGCAATACATCTCGAACATCGGCATCCATGTCATCAGTTCGAGTAGCACATGCGTTGATAACGGCGTCCAGACTCCCCTGTCGACGAATCGCGCCATAAGTTAATTCGGTTGCCAGTCCCGCATCGCGACCAGAAACTTTTGCGCGATCAAGTGCGGAAGGCAGCACTAAGTTGCTGTACGCGTCATTGATTTGCACTGCTTGCAATACATCAAAAGCGATTTGTCTGGCTGCACTTACTCGGCTCATTCGAAAACCACATTCTCGCGCTGGTTTAGCCAAACAGAAGCGTCATTCATTGTGCGCCCTTCTTCTTGCAAGGTTTTTAACCAAAGCGCATGACTGCCTGTGCCAACTAATACTTTTCCATCGCGGGTTACAACTTCGCCGATTGCTAAATCAGTCACATCTGTTGCCAGTGAAAGTGATCCAATTTTGATTCGCTTGTCCGCGCTGGTGGTCCAAGCACCTGGTTCAGGAGTCATTGCGCGCACTCGCCTGCTGATGGCTAAAGCTGGATGTGACCAGTTGATTCGGGCATCGTTGCTGGTGATTTTTGGTGCGCGAGTTACTCCATCGTTTGTTTGGGCTACTGAGAAAACCATGTTGGCTTCAAGCCCATCAAGGGTTTGCAACAAAAGGTGCGCGCCAAGATGTGAGAGGCGTTCAAGAAGTTCGCCAGAAGTTTCCGTCGCGGTGATACTTGTTGCGACATGGCCTAAGACAGGACCAGTATCCATACCAGAATCAATTTGAAAAGTTGTCACACCAGTGATTTCATCGCCAGCCAAGATTGCGTGCTGTACCGGAGCTGCGCCACGCCATTGTGGCAAGAGGGAAAAGTGCACGTTAATCCAGCCATGTTTTGGCACTGCTAAAAGCTCATCTGGAACCATGCCGCCAAAAGCCACCACCACAACGCAATCAACTTGCGCGATTCGATCGCTGATCTCGGTCAAGTTATTTGTTTTGATGCATTCAATTTCATTTTCTTGCGCAAGATCTGCCACTGGGCTCTGGGCCATAACTCGACCTCGACCTTTAGGTGCATCTGGTCGGGTGATTACAAAATCAAGTTGGTGCCCAGAGTTAATTAACGCCTGGAGAGTAGGCAACGCCGGATTTGGCGTGCCCGCGAAAGCAATCCGCACGTTACTGCAAACCGTTCAGAAGTGAATGTGGGCTGAGGCGAACTGTTGGAGCTGGCATACCAAACCATTCAGTTGCTCTGATTTCGCGCATGGCTTCTTTGCGGGCTTCAGCATCTAGGCGATCGATAAAAATAATTCCATCAAGATGATCTGTTTCGTGCTGAACGCATCTGGCCATCAAGTCGCTGCCATGAATGGTTACTGGCTCGCCAAACATGTTCATTCCCTTGGCAACAACATGCGCCGATCGCCGAGTGTCAAAGGACAAATCGGGAAGAGAGAGGCAACCTTCTTCGCCGTCTTGGGTTTCTTCAGACAAGTCCAGGCTTGGGTTGATTAAGTGACCGACTTCGCCATCGACGTCGTAGGTGAAAACTCGTAAGGAAACTCCGATTTGTGGCGCGGCAAGGCCGGCACCTGGGGCTTCTTGCATTGTGGTGGTCAAGTCAGCGACAAGTTGACGTAACTCTTTGTCAAAAGTGACAACTTCTTGGGCAGGGGTAGTCAAAATCGGGTCACCAAATAATCGAATTGGTTTAATTCCCATGTTGCACCTCCTGCTCACTATCTATACCGATAGTTTACCGCCAGATGTAAGGACCTTTGACTAGATGTCGTATGGGTCAACGCGCACGTTAACTGGGGCGCCTTTTTTGCGGGCACTTCGACTTGCGGTCGCACCTTTAATTACCGCAACTAATTCCGCGGCTGT
>VFKC01000089.1 GCA_009885745.1 Actinomycetota bacterium | reverse complement strand
GGCGAAAAGACAGTTGTGAAAGACCCAAGTCGCATAGTTTCGGTGGCCTCTGGTGCGGCTGAAATTGTCGTTGCTCTCGGGTTAGGAGCGAATCTTGTTGGGCGCGACATCGCTAGTGATTCATCGGTATTAGATAAAGTGGCAGCCGTTACTGATGCCCATGCGCTATCTGTTGAAAAGGTTCTAGCGCAGAAACCAACGCTTTTAATTATCGATGAGCAAACTGGGCCAAGCGAAGCACTTTCGGCTATCGCCAAGGCAGGCGTTCAAATTATTCAGATTCAATCCGCTTGGAAAATTAGTGAAATTGCCCCGAGGATCGCGCAGATCGCAAGTGCCCTTGGCGTACCTACACAGGCAAATAAATTGAATCAAGAATTACTAATCCAAGATCAACCACGGACTAAATTGAAAGTAGCTTTCTTATATTTGCGTGGGACTTCTTCCATTTATTTACTCGGCGGGAAAGGCTCGGGTGCTGATGCCATGATTCGCGCGGCCGGCGCCAACGATGTCGGAGCATCAGCTGGTCTGGGGGCTTTCACTCCGCTAACCCCTGAAGCTCTTTCCAAATCTGCACCTGATGTCCTTTTGGTTATGACTAAGGGGCTCTCCTCAGTTGGTGGACTGCAAGGCCTTTTGCAACTGCCAGGAGTGGCGCAAACCCCAGCCGGTAAGTACAAGCAAGTTATTGCTGTCGACGATGGATTGCTCCTTGCCTTTGGTGCCGACACAAAAAACATAATTGAACGACTCACAGTTGCGTTCAGCCAAATGAAAACATCATGAAAAAACAACTCTTTGGCTCTCTGAGCGCAGTTTTACTGATCAGCATGGTGCTCGCACTTTATTTTGGGGCAGCTGGGTTCGGTTTATCAGAGCTATTGGGTGGTTTAACTAATAGCCCAGGATTTGAATTTTCGCATTCGGTTATTTGGGATGTGCGACTACCCCGCATTCTGGCAGCTGGCACGTGTGGGGTCAGCCTTGCAATCGCCGGCGCGGTCTTGCAATCAACTTTCGCTAATCCGATCGTTGATAGTTCACTCGTGGGAATCTCCAGTTCAGCAGCCCTTGGCGGTGCGCTTGGATTGTTATTCTCCGCAAATCGCAACCAAATGCTCTTCTCAATTTTGGGCTCTGTTGCAGTAGCTATAATTTGCGTTCTTTTCTTAGCGAGATCAAAATTCACTGGATTGCGTTTCACTCTCTTTGGATTCGCCCTCGGCGCCATCGCCTCTGCCTTACTGGCACTTGTTACTGCTGGCTCACGTGGCGCCAACAGTAGATCCTTAACTACATGGATATTTGGCAGTCTTTCTCTAATAACTTGGCAAGCTGTCGCAATCTTATTTTTGGCATTATTGCTAGGCAGTGTTTTTCTAAGAAATCAAACACACTCACTAGACATAGTTTCAATGGGATTAGATTCAGCGCGGCACCTTGGCCAAGACACCGACTCGAAACGCAAGATTTGGCTACTTTCTTGTCTAGTTTTAATTGCACCTAGTGTTGCACTTTGTGGCGTGATTGGCTTTGTCGGTTTAGCCGCACCTCATGTTGCTCGAATGTTGGGTGCAGTCCGGCACAAACAGTTGTTACCTGTTGCTGGATTGCTTGGCGCCATTTTTGTCATCTGCGCAGACACCTTGTCACGCACTATCGCAGGCGCCTTTGAGATTCCACTAAGCATTACCTTGGGTTTACTCGGCGCCCCTGTGCTACTTCTCGTGTTACGAGGTATGCCAAATGATTAATCCCTCAGGTAGCGTTCAACTAGACAATGCAAATGTTGTTCTGTCCAATCGATTAATTCTTGACAACATTTCTTTTAGGGCAGATCCTGGCAGCATTCACTGCCTAATTGGTCCCAATGGTGCTGGTAAAAGTACTCTTCTGCGGGTTTTAGGTGCAGATATTGCGGGTGGGAAGTTGTCACTCAGTGGAGTGGATGCTGCCTCTGCCTCTATTCCAGAACTCGCTCGCATACGTAGTTTCTTGCGCTCCAATGAAAAACCCAATTTCCCGTATTTAATTTTTGATGTCCTTAGCTGGAGCGTCAGTTCCCAAGATTTAACCGATACAGATTCTCGTGTTCAACAAGCCTTAGCTGCCGTTGGAATGCATGGGATGGAAAATCATAAGATAACTGAACTTTCAAGTGGGCAACTTACTAAAATAAATATCGCAGCCACAATTTTGCAGTCATCAGACATAATCTTCGCAGATGAACCCGAAGCAAATTTAGATCCAGTGGCTCGAAAGCAAATCTGGGAATTACTGCGCGACACAAAAAAGACTTTAGTTATAACTACACATGATTTAGAGATTGTAAAAGAGTTCGCAACACACATCACCGCTCTTGTTGATGGCCGAATTGTCTTTTCAAAAGCAATCGCAGATGTTACTGAACAAGAAATGCTTGAAATATATCAAGGTTAATTTCTGTGAGATTAAAAACTAACTACCAGATTTCAGGTCATGTAGTTTTTGAATCGCCTTCAGCGTGACTATCTCTGCCCCTTGAAGAGCAATAACCGCCACCGCGAATGCCTTGACCTTCTCATTTTGTCCCGAGCTAACTTCATCTCTTGCCATCTCAATAGCACCCTTGTGATGAGCGGTCATTCCCTTGACGAACAACTTGTCAAAGGCCTTTCCATTCGCTGCCCTGAGGGTCAAGATTTCTTGTTCAGAAAGCATGCCTTCAGCACCCATTGAATGACCGTCGGAACTTAACGGTTCACCCGCTTCGGTTAACCACTCACGCATTTTGCTACGTTCTAGCTTCTGGGTGATGGAAATGGCCTTTGCTAGTTTCTTGATTGCATCCGAATCAGCCTGCGTTTGGGCTAAATCAGACATGAAAACTGCCTGCTCGTGATGCGGAATCATCATTTGTAAGAACATCACATCTTGCGAACTAAGTTCAATTGCGGACTGATTTGAACTTACTGGATTTATTGGACCACTTGATTTGTCATCAGAACATGCACTCGTACCCAAGATGCATGTTATTACGAGCCCAGATATGGCAAGAGATTTTAGATTGAGACGCATGATTCTCATCCTAATGACAAACCATAGAAGATGTTGGTGCTTGTGCAACACCTAGAGCGCAAACTTCCAGAGGTAGCGCGAAAAATTGTGGGTGCAGAGGATGTAAACATGGATGCGCTCACGGAAACCCAGCTTTTAAAAATTGCACGGGATTGGTTTGCAGAGCCAGTACATGCGGAGGCAAATTTTCCTGACTAACTTATAAAACTAATTCATTTCTCAAGTGATTTCGCTTTTGCAAAAGCGCAAAACCCAAAAGCAAAAAAACAAGAATTAAATACTGATTTGCTACGACCTTTTGCCAGGCATTGAGGTCAAATTCCAGATGGTTTCCGTGCGGGATTACTTTAAAAGTGATATTAGCCAGAAATAAAAGTAGGTAAGTCCCGAGCATCACAAGCCGTGAACTCAGATTCGTGCCTGCATCCTTAGCCAACGCCACTAGTGGAAAGAGAAAAAGTACATAATGATGCGACCAAGAAATTGGCGAGACTAAGAGAGATGCTAACCCGATTACCGATACGGCCCAGACGTGTTCGTCTCTGTCCCATAAAGATTTTGCTCCAATAAAGCTGGCTCCAATAATTAATACCGACAGGAATATCAAAAGGACAGGTGAGCCACCCTCACCAAAGAGTCGCCAAATTCCTCCACTTAGTGATTGATTGTAGATGTATTCTCTAGATCCAACCCGTTCTGTAGTAGTGAGATGCGTAGACCAAAAAATCCAAGCCTGATCGCGTTGGAGTGCGAATCCAATCAATAATGCGCAAATGAAAGTAAACACAACCACCCGTAGCACTCGAGTGCCTCGAACAAACACTAGAAATAATGTGAAGAGAGCTGGAGTGAGCTTTATCGCAGAGGCAAGGGCTGAGTAGATTCCTGATTTACGCGAATTGGTACCGAAAAAACTTTCAGTGATCAACCACAGGATGAAGAGGTTAACCTGACCATACCAAAGTGTCTTTAGAAACGGTTCAAGCGGAAGGATAAAGAGCAATACCGCTGAGATTTGTTGCGCAGGTGACAACCAGACTCCGAAAATTGGATTCACTCTCAAGACCAAAAGGATTGTCCGCCAAAGGGCAATTATGCCAAGCAACGTCCACACGCCAAAACCAAATTTGCCCAGCAAGGTAAACGGAATGAAAAGTAATGCCGCAAAAAGTGGATAGGTGAACTCTAAGCGGCAACCAGAAGTCATGGTTGTGTAAACGCCTGTCTGATTCAACAGTGATTTACCAGCGAGTGCGTAAACTTCAAAGTCACATGGATAGGCACGCGTGACCAGAATCGTTATGAGAAGGACAGCATCAATGACAGCAACAAGAGCCAGAAATAACCAAATACGATTGTGAACTATTGATTTGGTCCGTTGCGTTAATGGACCTGTACGCATAACTAAATTATAGGGCTTGGTGAATCTCGGAAACAAATGCACGTTTTCCTCAGTGATGGGGGTCTTTCGTTTTTAGTAGCGGGGACAGCCGAGCGCCGCAAGTCTGATTCCTGACTGATGGCGCACTCGGAATATGTGAGCTGACTCATTCGATGTTGAGGAGTGCCGCACAAGCGCGAGTGTGAACAGGGGCCGGTCAATAGCGGGGACAGCCGAGCGCCGCAAGTCTAATTCCTGACTGGTGGCGCGCTCGGAATATGTGAGCTGACTCATTCGATGTTGAGGAGTGCCGCACAAGCGCGAGTGTGAACAGG
>VFKC01000096.1 GCA_009885745.1 Actinomycetota bacterium | reverse complement strand
AGACTTTTCCATTCACCAGCTGAATCAACAAGGGCTACTGCCAATCGGTCGGCATCTGGATCACTAGCAATCAGAGCGTCGGCAGACTCTTTTTGCGCCAAAGCAATTGCTAAATCAAGAGCGCCGGCTTCTTCAGGATTTGGGAAAGGTACCGTGGAGAAATCAGGATCTGGATCTCGTTGTTCGGCTACCACTTTTAGTGGATTGAACCCCGCTTTCGCGACGACCTGACTTGTCACCTTATATCCGACGCCATGCATAGCGGTATAAACAACTTTTATGTCCTTGCGCATTGCTTCCGTCGTTGGGCCAGTCAAA
This sequence comes from Actinomycetota bacterium, assembly GCA_009885745.1. GTDB lineage: Bacteria > Actinomycetota > Actinomycetes > S36-B12 > UBA5976 > UBA5976. Next base: position 2,069 of record VFKC01000096.1, on the reverse strand, counting down.
ATTAGTTGCGAGGTGCGCTCAACATATGCATTGACTATCTCAATGGGCGCCTCCATTATTTCTTTGCTTCGGACTATCTCTGATAAATCATCAATCTGTCGGATTTCATTAGCGATTAACGAGTCAAATGGGGTAACTATTTGACGACCATCAGCTAAATAAACCTTGTATCCATTGTCTTGAGCGGGGTTATGACTTGCCGTAACCATTACTCCAGCGCACGCACCTAGTTCGCGAATAGCGAAGGCCAGGACAGGAGTAGGAATATAAGAAGCAAATAACATCGGGACTAGGCCTGCTCCGGCAAAAATCAGTGCGCTGTCGTTAGCGAATATGTCGCTGTTGTGTCGAGCATCAAAACCAATCACAATGGGTCTACCAACTTCATTGTTGGCAATCAGGTAACTAGCCAAGCCTGCAGCAACCTGTTGCACTGTCACCCTATTCATGCGGTTAGGTCCGGCACCTAATTTTCCACGCAGACCAGCCGTACCAAATTCAAGTGGACCACGGAAAGCATCTTGGAGTTCAGAAAGAGCTAAGGAATCTGTCAATGCGCTTTTTAATAGTTCGCGCAGTTGGACCACTGTTTTGGGGTCAGGATCTTGAGCCATCCAAGCTTGGGCTGCAAGTTCTAATTCGACAAAATCCATTTAGCAAAATTCCTTTCCGCTGATTCTGATTCTGTCACCTTGAGCCAAAGGCGGGAGGACAAATTGGGCAAAAATGATCTGAAATCTTCTAATCAGATATTCTTTTTTATGATGTTAATTCCTTGGCAGCTGTACTGGCTCGACGATAACTTTTATGAGACTGTCTGGCAACAACGACTAACGTCCCAATCACCAAAACAATCGAAGTTCCAGAGTTACTCAGCGTGGAACTACCAGCAAACATAAATATGCAAGCAAGAGTCACCACGCCAAAGCCAGATATTTGGAGGCGGCGGCGCCCTGCTAATTCTGGATGGCGCCACTGGTTAGGAAGATGAAGTGCCCAAAGTGTGGCAGCAATAGTTGAAGCAACTCCTAGGGCAATACCGGCAATTAAGTCAGTCATCCAATGAGTGTCGCGCAACCAGCTGCAGGCAATGGTGAAAACAGATAAGAAAATTGTGAACGCAGTTATGGGGTTGGCGTACGGACGAAATCTTGGCCGCGCGGAGTAAGCAGCTAAAACCATAAGCGTGCCAGCAGCAGCGACATTTGCAGTGTGACCCGATGGAAATGCGCCAAGTACGGAAATGTATTTTTCATATGAACCTAAGAATGAACCACTCACCTGGGCATGTGAGTAATCAAATGCGTCTGGCCCACCGGTGCGAGGAAAGCCACGTGCCGTAAGAATTTTGAAAACACCGGTGATTGCATTTGTGAAAACCAGCGCGGCAACAGTTACCACTGTTGGTAGTAAATCCTTACGCCTAATGGTCATTGCGATACTTATAAAGATTGCTGCTGGGTAGACATAGTGTCGATCACCAGGGCGTTCAATAGCCTTTAATAAACCGTTAGTCCAAGGATGGGTGAATCTTAAATTCGTAACCAATGATTGATCAAATCCATGAGTAATGCCAGTGATAACACCAAGTAGTGTGAGTAAAAAAACAGCTAGCGCGATAAATCCTGGACGGGCTAACAATCGACGTTCTTCATCGGTCAAGTGGAGGAGCTTGCGAAGTTTCATGCAATCCTCTGGACACATTAGGAGCGGACAAGTTCAAGAATACGCGCTTTGCGTGTGCACTCCTACTACCGTAGGAGGATGGAAACAATAATCATGAATATGCGTTGGGCTGGATATCTCATCACTGCTTTCGGTTTGATTAACTGGCGGTATCAAAATTCCTTTGCCAAGGGAGCTCCACTCTTGATATTTGGAGTCAGTTTGATGATTGCTGCTTGGGTGCCCCAACTCGCTAAACCGTTGAGTTCGAAAGTGGGTATTACCGTTGTTGGACTATGCGTGCTGTTTTTTGTTGTGCTGGCATTTATCAACTAGGGATCTAGTTAGTCGCAACTTTTAGTCGGCTTGCCGTATCGGCCGTTGAATCAACTGCCAACCATCTT